>JAUXAJ010000058.1 GCA_030620005.1 Promethearchaeota archaeon
CTAAACCTTGTTGTTCAAGAACTTTTTGCGATTCCCTAATAACCATGTTGCGTGCAGCTTCTATACCATATAACTTTTCAACTTCGTGAATGTGATTTGAAATTGTTCGCGCAGTATCTACGCCTTCAATTTGAATTACCCCTTGCAGGTTTGTCCCTTCTGTTTTAATAACCCATTCCTTAAAATCACCATCTTCCGAGGGTGTTAACAACCCTCGTTTAACGCCTCTGATTCCCTTTACAACTTTTTTCAAAATCTTCTCTCTTAGCTTTTGGAGACTCTGTAGATCTTCAATTCCAGGGTAAATAATTATTGAATTGCCTTCACGCTTTATGGTACCTTTCTTTTTATATCTTTTTAAAATTTCTGGAATGGTCTCAATATCAATCCCCTTGTTTTCACAGATTTCAGGAATTAGGTTAACTACTAAGGTCCAATTAACGAAATCCAAGTTCACATCGTGAGTAATTTGCTCTATTCTAATTTGTTCAATGCGATTATGAATTTTGATGGCTTGTTCTTCGCTCTTGTTATAAGGATCTTCCAAATAAATTGTCATGTTTGGCGTGGAAGGGAAACGTCTTGCATCTACAATCTCAATAAGACGAGGTAAACCTTGGGTTACCGAAAATTCCTCAACTCCAGCGTAATGAAATGTTCGGAGAGTCATTTTTACACGAAAATTAGAGAAACCTAATTTTCTGAGTGCCTGGCTCTCCGATAGATTGGGCTGCAACCGTTCCGACTGGTTCGAATGTTTCTACGATTGCATTGTTGTAATTTACGTAAATTTTATTGAGAAGATATTCTAACTGTTCTTCTTCTAACTCTTCGTCTTTAACCTTATATCTAATTTTTTCAATTAAATCAGCTGGAATGCCATCGTTTTGCAATTCCTTTAAGTATTCATCTAAAATTTTGGCTGTAACTTTTACCATAACCTTTAACCTTAAAAATATTTTTCATGAATCTTTCAAAAATGATTAATCAAAAGTTAATATGCATGATAGAAAAAAGAGAAAAAAAAATTCTCATATTCATATAATCACTTAAATCATTAAAAATTATAAATTTTATGGTTTTATGGTTAGTGAATCATTTTTGAAAAAAGTGGAATTTTTTTTGAGAAATACTGAATTGGAAAAAATAACCGCAAAAAATGCTTTTTTTGAAATGGTTTTGAAGGTGATTTTTTGGCAAATGAATAGAACACGTGTAACCAAATTATTCTAATTGTTCTTCCAATATTTTTGCTATAACTTTAATTAAATTCATTAACCTTCGTTATTATCATGATCCTTTTTCTTTTTTCCATTCCAAAAATCCATTAGTTATTTTTCCCCTCCATTTCGCTTTCTTTCCCGTAGATTCTTCGTATTCTTTCATCAATTTATCGTCATCTTGGGATTTTTTTTCTGGTTTCTCTCCTGCTTTTTTCTTGACAATTTTTACCTTTGGAGAAGGCTTTTTTGTAGGTTTCTTTTCTGTTTCCTTCTTGACAGTTTTTATCTTTGGAGAAGGCTCTTTTGTGGTTTTTGTTTTTACAACATTTTTCTCTACAGGAGTAGTTTTTATTTCTTTTCGAATTTTCTTTACATCAAGAGCTTTTGCCTTTAATAGTAAGACATCTAAATTTACTGCATCTCCATGGTCAGTTTTCATGGGGTCAATACCATCGTCGCCAAAACTAAATTGAACGATATTTTTATCCGAGTTTCTTACAGTTCCATCGTTCTCAACTACCATATCTTGTAAGGCATTGACAAGGCGCCTCTGCATATAGCCGCTCGTTGAGGTGCGCACCGCTGTGTCAACCAGACCCTCTCTTCCACCCATGGCATGGAAAAAAAACTCCACGGGTTTTAACCCATTTCGATAGGATGACGATACAAAGCCTCTTGCCTTAGGAGATAAATCATTTATTTTAAAATGTGGTAAAGTTCTTTGAGCATAACCACGATTAATCCTCTCTCCTCTTATTGCCTGTTGACCTACGACAGCAGACATCTGACCTAAATTCAATATATTCCCTCGAGCTCCCGATTTAGTCATTATGACAGAATGCGCTTCGTCACCGATATAATCTGCTGCATTTTCTTCAGCGTTTTTGCGAGCATCTGCCAATTTTCCTCTTATTCTTAACTCTAAAGTCTCTCGCATGGAACGTCCTGGCGCTCTTTTTAAAACGCTTGTATCGTTATCGTAATAAGCTTGTATGAGTTTGTGACACGTTTCATTAGCATCGTCTAAAATTTTCTGAATGACATCGTAAGCTTCCCCCTTGACATAAACTTCATCCAAGCCCATTGTCATCCCATTTTGGCGGATTACATATAAAAGCATTCTAGTGGAGTTGTCTAAAAATTTCCTACCTCTTGAATTGCCGTGATCTTTAACAATTCTTTGCAGAATACTATTTGATTGCATTGCGCCATATGAATTTTCGTCAATTGTACCAGTAATTAACTGACCGTTTTTAATCATGACGTAAGCATCATATTCACAATCTAATTCTTTACATACTTCACAGTTCTTACAGAACTTGGATTTTACTCTCAAATTTAAATCGTCTGGAAATAGCGTACTAAAGATTTGTTTTCCAGAATACATCGGCTCCGGATCAGTAATTTCCGGCTTCAATACGTTTATATCAAAATCGGGATTTACTTCAAAAATTCCTCCAGTATATAATAGTTTTAACGTATCTTTTTTATTGTATATAGAATCCTTGCTAGTAAATTGAAAAACGCTTGAAATGAAATCTTGAATTCCTCCTAATATTGGTCCACCAAATCTAGGAGATAAAATATGCTCTTGAACTTTAAGTAACAATTCTGCTTCCGTGCGAGCTTCTTCACTCTGAGGAACGTGCAAATTCATTTCGTCCCCGTCGAAATCTGCATTATAAGGAGGGCAGACAGTAAGATTTAATCTAAATGTTTTCCCATCCATGATTTTAACTTCATGAGCCATTATAGACATTCTATGTAGCGAAGGTTGGCGATTAAATAAAACTAAATCTCCATTATTTAAATGACGCTCCACGGAAAAACCGGGTGCCAACATTTCAGCAATGATTTTTCTGTTTTTTACGTAACGAAGGTCAATCCTTCTACGATCGGTTCGAATTATGTAATTTGCACCAGGATGAATGAGTGGGCCATTTAACACCATTTGCTTCATTTCTTCAATGTTCCAATCGTTAACATTTGTTGGAATGGTTAATATTTTGGCAATCGCTATTGGTACCCCTACATCATTTATGCTAATATATGGATTTGGAGTAATCACGCTCCTTGCTGAAAAATCAACCCTTTTACCACTCAGATTACTTCGAAATCTTCCTTCTTTACCTTTTAATCTTTGAGTTAAGGTCCTTAAAGCCCTACCAGATCGGTGTCTAGCAGGCGGAATTCCAGATACTTGATTATCAAAATAGGTAGTAATATGATATTGTAATAATTCCCATAAATCTTCAACAATTAGATGAGGTGCTCCTGCATCAATATTTTCTCTTAATCTTTGATTGATTCTTATAACATCAACTAGTTTATGAGTTAAATCGTCTTCGGAACGAATTCCGCTATCTAATGTGATTGAAGGTCTCGCACACACAGGAGGTATTGGCAAAACTGTAAAGATAACCCACTCTAAACGGGCATTTTCAGGAGAAATTCCTAATATTCTAAGATCACTGTCGTTCATTTTTTTAAGTCTTTCCAAAATCTCTATAGGTGTTATTCTACGAGAACCTTTTTTCTCCTCTTCTTCATAAAATGTAGTAGGTTTTTCGATAACAATTTTCAATTTCTTTGCACCACAGAATGGGCAAATCTTGGTTTTTCTTGCTCGTTGAAATATCACTTTCGAAAGTTCTTCGTCTCCTTCAAAGTAAATAATTTTTTGTTTCATTTGCTCTTTCTTAATATCCTCTTTTTCCTCGTTAGTGAGCATCAACATTGAACATTGTGGGCATATGGAACGCAATACTTTCAATACTTTTTTTGCGTATCCCACGTGAATAACTGGACGGGCCAACTCAATTTAGGCGAAAGGGACGAAAAGTCCCTAACAATGTCCGAAATGACCCATGCAATTGCTTACTAAATTACCGCAGGTCTGGCATCTCTGTCCAGGTTCTATCGTGCCCAAGCGCTGATCCATGAGACCCGAGGGAATGGGTAATCCATCTTCATCGTATGTATCAGCAGTAATAATCCGCGCAGAAGACATTCTTCTAATTTCGTTCGGGCTTAATAACCCAAATTTTATCTTTTCTATTATTTTAGTTCGAGTATAAGTATGGCTCATAAAGTGAAAACCTCTACAATATTAAATTCACATTTCATGGGAGAAAACATCCTCTAATAATTTTAGGATCATGATTTTAGGATAATAATAATGATCATGTAAAAAATAAGTAAATAAACTCTCCACAGTAAACAAAACCAATTTAAAAATAAAAATTTTTTGGTTTTATTCGTATTTTGTTTTCTCTTAAAAAAAAATTCGTTTTTTTTCTTTCTTTCTATACAGAATAAAAGGAGGATATCTTGCTAATGTATTTACAAACTTCTCTTCCCCATATTTCTTAAATATTTTCTTGAAGAAATTACTTTTAGTGATCATTCCATTCTTTAAAGCTTCCCATAAATAATTAAATTCGATATCGAAATGGTTAGTTAAGAACTCATCAAAGTTATATAATTTTTTAGACGACGAGATCGTATCTTCGAAGCAAATGAGTAAAAGTGGATATTTTTGCCTCATATAAAACTCTTCATTTACCTCAACAACTTCAAAATTTTCACATCTTTTGATGATTAAATTTAAAGCGTAATTGAAAATTTTATTTTTAATATCAAGAGACAAACTTAAATTCTCAAACATTATGTTAAAGATTCGGTCAATTATTCTCTCTTTAACATTATCCAATAGTTCATTTGATAAAGAATGAGCGATTTTTCCTTGCTCTCGCTTAACAAAATTTATATAAATATCGTCTATATACTTGTTAATAATGTCATTTGTGATCCCTATACTTAAATTTCTCTTTATGATCCTACAATATATCTCCAATAAAAAATTCGATACGCCTTCACTAACACATTCCTCCAATTGAGGGTCAAGCCTGCCCATTATTATCCTACTTAAACTTATGATAGCTTAATGAATTAATAGCAATTCATAAATAAATATTTAATCATCTCAAATTCAAGATCTAGCCTAACCATAACACACTTTATTTATCTTTAACAATTTTTTGTTGTTGTTCTCTTATTGATTTAATTTTATAAAATTTAAAAGAGTTTAATTTAATGGCTTTTTTACATAAATAAATAATAATGAATAAATTAAATGCGGTTATTAAAAGTAAAGTATTCATTTTCTTTTTTCAATTTTTAGTCTTAAGCACGTTCATTTATTCTTGTAACCATCATTTCAATTTTATTTTCGACGAGAGCATTTCCAAAGAACGGAAAGATATAATTCAATTTATCGCTAATTTCATCATGTTCGAAACGACATCCAGCGCAATTTTTATTTACTTCATTTGGTTTAATAGCACGTTAATTCCAATTTTCATCTATAACGATTATAAAAAGGCGTATTCAATGAACTTGACGACATTTTTCTTGCCAAATTTTTTTTTTTTTGTTTTTTTGTTCAAATATTCGCCCAATTATTTTAATTCTTATTTCCAGGTGTTGTTCACGCAAACCGTGCTGCTTGGTCTTTTTATCGTGGCAATATCGATTGGAATTTCAATTGTTCTAAAAAAGATGAAGAGACGCAATGTAGAAACTCTAAAAAAAAGTATAATGCTTTTTGCCAGTAATAACAAAAGCAAATGTTTGAATTGCGGAGTAGAATTTGATTCAATTCCTAAATATTGTTATAATTGTTCAAAAGAATTAATAAAACGAGAAAACGATATTAGGTAAAGAAAAGCTGATCTTTTTCGAGAAAGGTTTGTTGAGTGAATACCATTATCATGGAATTGCTGCTTTTTCATGCTATAGACGTGTTTTTGAAGAAATAATTGATGAATTACTAGATTTAATTTCAGACCTTATGAATGAAGAGCAAAAAGAAGAATTTAAGGCTGGTTTAGCTAAAGAAAAGGAGACTAAAATTGCCGAAAAAAAAATAAAATTCGTAAAAGATTTATTACCACCAATTTTAATAACAGAAGGATTGTATCCATTACAAATATTACATGAAGAGTTAAGTACAGGAATTCAAGGAAAAACAGATGATGAATGTCTTTTTAGTGCTGAAATTTTAAGAGAAACAATGTCTAATTTCATATATTTATTAATGGTAACAAAAAACAAAAAATAAAAAAGAACAATTAAAAAAGACATTGTATCGTATTTTAGATAAACGAAAAAAGAATTAATCTCTTTTTCTTCTTATTATTAGTTTAATAGAATAAAATAAAAAAAATAGGACTTATTTATTAATAGATTATAATTTGTTAAGTGATTCATGTGTTGATTGATGAAAATTTCATAGTTAACGAAATAAAAAAAAAACTCGATGTTCAGTATTATAATAAAGTTATAGATGAAATAAAAGAAATTAAACCAGAATGGATGTTGCAGCCTCAAAAACCAGAAAATTTAGTTGAGGATATTTTTAGGAAAATGTTAAAATTACTAAAAATTCCAGAAGATAAAATTGTTTCTCAACAAAGGGTGAAAATATTCGATGTTTTTAAGGATAAAAATCGATATCCTGATTTTAAATTAATCAAACACAGAAAAAGTGAAAAGGACTTATTGATTGAGCTTGAACCGTATAATTCAGATATCTTAGAAGGTGTTAAACAAGCAAAAGAATGGATTCAAGATATAAGAATTGGAAATATCAGCCATGCTTTAGCGATTAATCTGAATTGTTTTGTATTAATATATTTTGATGGTCATGATGTAAAAAAAAAAGAGTTGTCCATTAACCAAGCTTGTAGTTTCATTACCGAGGTTATTTTTGGGGAAAAGATAACTGTAAAAATAGAAGATATTAATAAAATTACTGAGCAGTTCTATAATCAATTTTATGCTTTAATTCATGGTGGAACCTACATTAGTACCAAAAAAGAGAGAATTACAATTTTAGACAAGGATGCAATTATTAACAATCTAATTTATGCTGAGCGATTAATTGAGGATGAAAAGGTTGAATTCATCTATACAATATTTCATCGATTAATTTTTATCAAAATTTTAATAGATTGGGATTTATTTCCAAATATCTTTCCGTATCTAAGAAAAGTACCTGAACATTTAATGCATACAGATCTAAACAACCTTTTTTTTAAAACACTCGCTGTTAAAAAAAAGAACAGAGTCAATTTGCCAAAAGAATACATGGACATTCCTTTTTTAAATGGCGGTCTTTTTAGAAAAACAGATATTGAAAAGAAATCTTCTGATTTAATGATAAAACCAAAATACCTTAAGAAAAACTTCGATTTTTTAGAAGAATACACTTTTCTTGATAATGGAGATGAGAACTCTTCAATCAATAGTGAGATACTAGGGTATATTTTCGAAAAAACAATTGAATTCAGGAAGGGGACTGGATCTTTTTATACCCATAATATAATATGTGATTTCATGTGTGAAAATATATTATTTCCTCACTTTTTATCACGGATAAATGATTACTTAAGAAGCATTGGATATAAAGACGCAGAATTATTGGAAAACTGTGATGAAATTTACATGCTAAAAGAAAAATCTTTACTGAATATTTACGAGAAGATAATAAAAAACATAAAAGCATGTGATATATGTGTTGGTTCTGGTGCATTTTTATTAGCCATGGGAAATTTACTTCTTGATATTCACAAACAAATCTTAACAATATTACATAAAAGAGTAAATGACACCGAAATAAAACAATTTATTGTGGAGCACAATTTATTTGGTGTTGATTTAATGGTTTCTGCTATTCAAATTTGTCAATTACGGTTATGGTTATGGATTTCAGAAAATTCAATAGAATTAAAACCTCTTCCTAATATTGAATATAATTTAAGAATTGGTAATACTTTACTTGGATCAGATACAACGATTAATATAAGTACAGTAAATTATAAATTTATTAATAAAATAAACAATACTACTTTTTTGGATCTAAATAGTCCCGAATTAAAGCCAGTAATAACTGAATTAAATAAAGGAGCTATAAGCTTTAAATCCCTTAAGTTATTAAAAACAACATTAATTAATTTATATATATATAGTCACGATCAAAATACTGTATTATTAAAAGATCTAATTGATGGTCTTAATAAATTAATAATAGATGACGCTGATAGGATTTACTTAGATTACTTAAAAAATATAATTAAAAGCAAAAGATTCTCCAAAAATTTAACAATAGAATTCTTGAGGAGGTTTAAAGCATTTCATTGGTATTTGGAATTTCCTCAAATATTCCCAAGAGGATTTGATATTATTATAGGAAATCCTCCATATGTATCAACAAAATTTATGGAGAAGATTTGGTTAGAACAAGACATACAAGCCCATACTAAAGAACTTAAGAAGAGAAAAAAAAGAATTAAAACACTTAAAACTCAAATTAAAATAAAAGAGTACCAAGAGAGAATAGATAAATTACAAGATGAGATTGAAAAAAACCAGACTTTACTTAAAACTGAGTATTATGAAAAAGAAAAGTTATATAATTCTATCTATAAGGACTTCTTAAAAAATAATTATAAGTGGACTTATAAGATCTATGATATTTTAGTACCGTTCTTCGAGAGAGGATTTAAACTACTAAAAAAAAACAAAAAAACATATCTTAGTTTCATTACTTCAAACAAGTTTTTAGCTACTGATTATGGCGAAATTATTCGAAAAGATCTTTTGAATAATTATAAAATTGAACTATTAGTAGATATCTCCATGATAAAAGTATTTAAGGACGCATCAGTTTATCCGATCATTATCACTGTTAAAAATGCAAAACCATCTGCTGATTCATTGATAAATGTTGGTAGATATAAGGATATTAATGAGTTAGGGGGTGAGCTTGTGAAAATTGAACAAGAACGATATAATAAAAAAAAAACAAATTATTTAATCTATATGTCTTTATACAATGAATCCTTTGAGCTATTTGATAAATTAAATAATCATCCTAATTGTAGTGTTTTAGGAAAAGAATTTAAAAATCACTATCGGGAATTCAATTTTACTAATTGGGGTCATTACGAAGCATTCGTAAAGCCGTTCAAAGGAAAAATATTGGGTGACGATTATTATTTGTATATTACAAATAATGATTTTAGTCAGTTTCAAATCAATATTTCAGATCAACTTTATTTCCAAAAAAAAATACTTGCTAAGGACAATCCGAAAAAATTACAAATATCTGAAGAGAAGTGGAATATCTTTCGTGAAGAATTATTAATGATCAAAGAAGTAGCTTTAGATCTGATATGTAGCATAGGAAAAAATTATGCAAATATAGGAAAAATTTATGCTCTTAGATTAAAAAATGATTCTGAATTGTCTCATCTTTCGAATTATTATTTTCTTGCACTTTTCAACTCTAAACTCCTTGATTTTTACTTCAGAATTGTATTTTGGAACACTCATTTAAGTGGAGGGTATTTAAATTATCACTTTAGTTATTTATCAATTTTACCTATTTTGAAAATTGAAAACACATCTAATGTATATAAGAGAATTTTAGTCGTATCTAAGTGCCTTGAAAAGGAATTTGACGATTTAACTAAGTTATTGTTGGATCTCTTGATAATACATGCATATTTTCCTAACGAACTTAAGATAGATTCAAGTAAATTATTATTTCTTGATAATTTTTCGGGAAGTGAGTTAACCAAGAGAGAAGCAAATGGAATTATCGTGAAAGTAAAATCCATTGAAAAATATATCATGAAACTTTCTGAACACGATTACAATCAGATTATAATCAACGAAAGACAATTCAAATATTAATATATTTATAAGATATAATTATGGTAAAATATTTTATTATGGTAAAATACTTTATTACAAACTAATTTTTTTGTTTAAAAAAGAGTTCTTACTTTTTTTAATCGTAAAAAAAAGTATAAATGATAGAAAGGGATAACGACAATGACTAAGGACGAGCAAGTCTCCTTTGATCTTTTATTTAATCCAAGAAATGCCGCCATATTCGAGGCTAAAAAAAATGTTTCCTTTTTCATTGAAGGTTTTAAGAGACAAGGTTATAATTTAGACAATTTGTTTTTAATATCTCCTACAGGAGAAGATTTAGTGGGTCTGAAGTGTTTCAAATCTTTTAATGAAATACAAACTGATACGATTGATCTCTTGATATTATCTGTTAGAAGAGAACGACTTCTTCAATCTCTTGAAGATATCTTAGCACAGAAGAAAATTAATTTCATTCACATATTTACAGCAGGAACAGGAGAATCCGACGATTTAGGAATGAAAATTGAAAGAGATTTAAAAAAATTCTTAGATAACCACAAAAACATCAGAATTGTGGGTCCTAATTGCATGGGGTTATATTCTCCTCGTGGAAAAATAGCATATTACTCATCCTTTCCCACTGAGATTGGTAATATTGGATTGATATTTCAATCAGGTGATTTACATTCGAAAATGGTTAAATTTGGTTCGAAATTGTATAATCTTAGGTTTTCAAGAGGTATAAGCGTTGGAAATTGCGTGGATTTACAAATTAGAGACTTTTTGAATGATTTTAACAATGATGATGATACTGATATAATTTGCGTGTATTTTGAAGGAGTATCTACTTTGCATGAAAACGAGGGAAAAAAATTATTGAATACATTAAAATCCATGAAAAAACCAGTTTTATTCATGAGAGGTGGGAAAACTAATCGCGCACAAACAGCTGTCATGACTCACACTGGATCTTTAGGGACAAACAAGAAAATTTGGGACGCGATTTATAAACAAACTCCAATAATTGAAGTTCCATCTTGCTTGGACGACTTGATTGACTATGCATATATATTCCATAACATTTTAAATAGGTTTAAAAAATTAAAAAAAGAAGTTTTTTATCCAGAAGGTAAGCGTGCTCTTGTTATTCTGTGGTCTGGAGGTTTTGGAATATTAGCTACAGATACATTAACAGAATTAGGAATAAAAATGCCTCTTTTCAAAGGTGAAAAGCTAGAACGGTTGAAAAAAGTTTATCCATCAAAGATTGGGTCGCTTTCAAATCCCTTGGATATGCCTTGGATAACATCTAGAAAAGAATTTTTGATCGTTTCTAAAGCCGCGATTAACGAAGATATTGATTTAGTAATAATAGAAACAGATTCTTGGAGCGATATGGAAGGTGAACATTTCAAGGGTTATTACAACAATTTAATGAAATTGAAAGAACACATCGAAGATCTAAATAAGGTTTTTATTATTATATTGCATCAATATCCAAGCGTATCTCGAGAAAAATTTTACAAAATGCTGATAAACGACGATTTTATCGTGTATCCTTCGCTTCCAAGAGCCGCAAAGTCGTTTTTAGCGTTTCATGAATATGGAAAAAAGCTAAGAAAACATAAAAATTAATAAATAAATTGATTTCAAGTATTCAATTTCTTGTAGTGGTTTACTAGGTTATCGAATAATATTTTAGGTTATTTAAGCTTTTAAAAATCAATAAATTTTATAGTTTTTACTAAATTATTACACTTAGTTTTTAAATTTTTAATAGATGAGAATGAGAATGAATGATGACGATTGATTCCTTGGATCTATTATTTAAACCAAGAAATGTTGCTATTTTCGAAGCAAAAAAAAAGTTTTCCTACTTTATAGATGGATTTAAGTCGCAAGGATTTAATGTAAATAATCTATACCTTATATCTCCTTCAGAAAAAGAACTATTAGGCTTGAAGTGTTATCAATCGTTTGATGATCTCCCAATTGATACGATAGACTTGTTAATATTAGCTGTTGGAAGAGTGAAAGTTGTTCAGACTTTAAAAGATATTTTGAATAAAAAGAAAATACACTTCATACACATATTTACCGCCGGGACAGGGGAATCAGACGAAGAAGGACTAAAAATCGAGAACCAGCTTAAGGATATAGTTGATAATAATCCCGTAAGATGTATCGGACCAAATTGCATGGGCTTGTATTGCCCAATGGGCCATAACGCATATCTTCCGATTTTTCCAAAGGAAAGTGGAAATATTGGATTGATTTACCATTCTGGAGATTTAACCACGAGAACCATAATGTATGGAAACATAAGGTATGGTCTCACGTTTTCTAAGGCTGTAAGCATGGGAAATTGTATTAGCTTGCAAGTTTCAGATTTTTTAGAATATTTTAGTCGTGATGATGAAACAGATATAATTTGCATTTATTTTGAAGGTTTTTCAAGAAATCAAGTGCAGCAAGGAAGAAAATTATACAACATTTTAAAAGAAATTCAGAAGCCAGTTTTAATTCTAAGGGGAGGCAAGACTAAACGAGCACAAACGGCAGTTTTAACACATACGGGCTCTTTAGGAACAGACGAAAAGTTTTGGCACGCAATTTACAATCAAACGCCCATAATAGAAGTGGGAAGTTCCCTAGATGAAATGATCGATTATTTATTCATCTTCTACGATTTTTTCAAGAAAAATAAAAATTTATCTCTTGAACAACAAGTACAGTTTTACCCTAAAGGGAAAAATGTCCTGGTGATATTATGGTCGGGCGGCTTGGGAATCATTGATGTGGATAAATTAACAGAGTTAGGTCTTAATTTACCCCTGTATGAAGGTAAAACGATAGAAAAGTTAATAGAAATTTATCCTCTTAAGATAGGAAGTTTATCAAATCCCTTAGATTTGCCTTGGATTTCGAGAGAAAAAGGATACCACGATTTGATTAAAGCAGCAATCACAGAAAACATTGATCTTGTAATAATGCATACTGATGCCATGAGTGGTCGTCGTCGGGATAAAAAACGATTTGACATATTTTATGACGGTCTAAAAGAATTAAAAGCACATATAGAATCTTTAAACAAGATTTTAATCATGATTTTGCCCGAATATCCCCTCAGAGATCGTGAGAGGTATTATAAAGAGCTTATTGGTGACGGGTTCATTGTTTATCCTGATCTTGATAGAGCTGCCAAATCGTTTTTAGCGCTACATGAATATGGAAAAAAATTAAAAAAAATTACTTTCAAATCTTAATTAAACATCGATATTTTTTCTAGTAGTTATTCATCATAATTTTTACAATATCGTTAATTTCAAGAAAGTTCGTGAAAGGGAGGTTCCGCGAATTTTTCAATATATCTACATCATACACGCCCTTAATAATATAACTTTAAAATCAAAGCAAGTATTTATCATGACAGGAAATAGAATTTGAAAATATCGAGAGATGTAAATGGTTTTAAAGAAATGATTCTAAGGAACGCGGTCGTAATTTAATCCTTCTTTTTCTAAGATCGCTCTTGTTAATGCTTTAAAACTATCCTTTATGTTAATGTTATTTTTAGAAGAAGTTTTAAAGAAGGAGAGAACCTCGTTTTTTTTCACGAACTTGTTAACGAGTAAATCTATTTTTTTTTCCTCGCTCTTTTTTACTAAATCGCTTTTGGCACCTATTACTATTTTGGGCGTACTACCGTGATTGTATTGCTTTAACTGCTCGTGCCACCAACCTAAATCTAATAACGTTTGGAGATCATGTAAATCAAAAACTAAAAAGATTCCATTTGCGCCCCCGATGTAATAGTGAAACATGTTCTTAAAAGCAGGTTTGCCACCAAAATCCCAAATTGAAAAGGTAACGAAGGTTTTCGCCCCATCCACGATTATAGGAATATTATGAGAATAAAAATTAACACCTATAGTTAACGAAGTATTAAAGTCAAATTTATTGAAACATAATCTTTTTACAATACACGTCTTCCCCACGCCACCTTGTCCGAGCAAGCAAAATTTGAAGATATAATATGCCTGTTTTCTTTTAGTCATTCTAAACAAAAAAATATCACTTTTAGTGTCTTGATGAAATCATGTTTCTTTCTAGAAATAATTACTACTACCTAAATAAAAATCTATATATTGTCCAAATTTTCCCGAGAAATCAAGGAAAAAAAAGAATTAATGAATGAAATTTTTGTTAAGATCTTAAACCTTCAATAGAAGGTTCAAAAATTAAATGTCTTCAATTATTGATACAAAAATTACGGTCAATCATTTAACTATCGTTTCCATTTTGGTGTTTTGGCTAATAGAATCCAAGGTTACATGAGGTTTTAAATGTGATATATAGTTTTATATGTCCAAAAGATCGCAAAACTTGATCCGATCCTCATCTTCAATTTCACTACTAAAAATTTTCAAAAAATACATTGAATATTTTTTTTGTCGACTAAAAATGAACGATCAAATCACTTGGATTATTAACGATCAAACAACACATTTAAATATAAGGCATACTAAATAAAATATAGATAATTAAATTATTATCAAAAAATATAAAAAACAAATTTGTGGAGGAATGATAAATTATGGCCGCATTCGCATGGAGCCCATTACGGGCCCTAATGAAAAAAGCCGGAGCAGAAATAGTTAGCAGAGCTGCTGTTGACAAATTAATGGATTGGTTAGAAGAATACGCTAAGCAGCTGACTGTTTGTGCGTTAGACATTGCTAAACACTCCGGCAGGAAAAAAGTAACTCAAGGCGATATGAGAATTGCTATAAGCATGATCTAAGCAATTTTCAGCCAGCATGTTTGGCTAAATAAATTCTTATTTTTTTTTTTTACAATCTTTATTTAATAAAATTAAATCATAAAATTAATAGATATTGAAGATTTGTGTCATTTTTTAATTTTTCATTGTATTCAGATTTTCTTTTTTTATATTCTTCTAAAATTGCCATGCGTCCTTAAATAGATATTCACTAAAATCACAATAAGATTCTCCCAAATTCTTTAATTCTCTTCCCAATTCTAATAATGCAGATACTTCACCCTTAAGGGAAAATATCAAATAGGAACGCTAGCTAAAATATAATGGTATTATATATTGTATTTAAGAAGGATTAATCGGTTCTATTTTTTTCGGTTCTATTTTTTTCAATTTCTTCAAACAAACTACTATAATTTAAATGAGTATGATACCCAGAACTTTTTAGTTTATCAACATAATATCTACCATTTTTTTTAAAATTTTCAAAAATAGCTTCATAGAATTCAATTTGCTTGTCTCTAAGATTGCGAAACATTTCTTTAATCTTCTCAAGCGAAATGTAATGTAGCTTTTTTTCTGTGGTAAATTTATATTCTTTCAATAATTTCAAGAATTTACTAAATTCTAACAAGAGGTTATTTTCTATTCTCTTCTCGAGTTCAGGTTCAGGGTTTTTTTCTTTCTCTTGCTCTAATTCCATTTCCCTTTTAATCACGTAACCAAATTCTGAATATAAAACCCTTATAGTTGGCTCAACAATGCCACCATTTAAATAATGTTGGTCAAAACTATAATTAATATGCCCCATTTCAGTTTGTATGGCACGGAATAAATCATTTACCACTTCTTTGCCTACTTTATCCGTCCATAATACTATATCTATATCCTTTTTTCCATTTATTGAACCAACAATGTTAATTTCAAATATCTCTTTTCTTTTAATTTATCTCACCTATAATTAATATGTAAAAAATTCAATTACTTTTAGAGATTTCACCAGTAGGAGTTATAGATGAAAGATCAATTTCAACAACTTTATTGGATTCTAAATCAGTTATAATTGATTCTTGTTTTTCTTTTGAATTTTCTTCTTCTCCCAACATAATAATAATAAATCGAATTCTTCTTTTTTAAGAGTATATATAATTAATTTACATTTGATTTAATTTACATTTGATCGTTTATATAAAATTTTATTAATATCAGTTAAAACACTTTAAACATTTTATTAATAATGAAAGAATGTGAAGACTTAAATTCCTCAGAAATAGCAGTTTTAACTATTTGTTGCGATGTTTGCGATAATAGTCCCCATTGTCATGTATCTCGTGAAAAAATAACAAAAAAAGTTCAATTAAGAAAACCCATAAAGATTCTTAAAAAACTTATTTCTAACGGCTTCATTGTAAAACATCCTACAAGTGGTTCTATGACTTATGCAATAACGAAAAAAGGTATAGATTGTATTAATAGATTTAGAATATAATCATTATTTAACCAAACAGAATATTACGAATGGGGAAGATTTATATACATGAATTATTTAATAAATATTAGGATGATTAAAAATGTTGGAAATAGCTAATCAAGTTAGAAGGAAAAAAGCTTGGGAAAATAAAATGCAAGTTTATGAAATAATTGATAAGAATACTAGATTAAACAATTCAGGACTAACGATTTATGACCTCACTAAAATACTTAATTGGAGTAGTGGGAAAGTAGAACATTACATAAAAAAGTTAATGAAGGATAGCTTCATAAAGAATTCTGATAGAACCGTAAATGGAAGAGCTAGAAAAGAATATAGTTCAAAATCCGTAAAAGAATTAATCAATTGGGATGAAATGAAATCCAAGCCAGAAGATTATAATTTTAAATAAGATATTTTCAATAAAAAAAAAGTCTAATCAAGATCCTCTGAATCAATAATCTCTTTCACTTTATTTCTAATAAGCTCAATGCTGAAGCAAAAAGCTGATTTAAAAGAATTTAATTGGAAAAATCTTCCAAATATAATATATATGGTCTTTTATCATTAATCCTCTCAATTCTCTTATCATCGAGACCTTTCTCGATATCATCAAGATTTTCAGCTAAAAACCAATTCTCACCGTACAAATCTACAAAACTACCGCTTAAACTCCTTTTATCTTGATAATAATAGGCAACAGCTGGGCGATCGATAATTTCATGGTCCCACCACGCTTTCAATCGTTCTTTAGCTTCTTTAACATCTTCTTTTAAATCCATGAAAAACACACGAGAATAATTTTTAAATTAATTCGTAGAAAGAATGTATTTTTTATAATTTTTGTTTTATAAAATTAAATTTCAATTATTTAAAAATTTTAAATTTAATGGACCCTGCCCACATTTATTAGCTGCTTTGGCCATTCACCTTTAGTGGTTACCACAGGATTGCCTGATGGAAATTAGAAAGAAAAAAAACATGCCTTCCACATGGCTCCAATATTTTTATAGAGTCTTTTACGGCATCCTCAACATCTTATTTAGTCCCACGGGCTTACGAATTAATTCGTTCTAGGTTAGCTTGTATTTTAGAGAGTAAAAATGTGCTAATAATAATGAGCGAAAGACCGAAAACCATTGATAACGCAGAAAACACGCTTGAAGGGACGGATAGAAATACGATAAAATACGCAATTAAAGGCATTACTTGTATGGGAACACCCGTTAATGGTGCTAAAATATTTACTTGACCATATTTTAAAGAGACTTGTCCCTTAATAGTGCCAATTACCAAGATCATGATAAGAATTATCACAACGACAATGGCAAAAAAAACTTCTTCTTCTATTATAACTCCATCAACGATGTGTGTAAGAACCGTTGTGCCAGGGCTTGCCCATACAGTATTTAAAGATAATATTAACCCTGCTTCGATTGCTATTAACACTCCTTTAAATTTTTCTTTTCTTTTCTGTAGCATTTCAAAAACAATTGCAATGGAAATGATAATGGCTGTAAAAACAATAATTCTTATCATGAAACCTGAATCTAAAATATTGAAAACTGATACATCAACAGAGAGTCCACTTATGCCTAGCGTAAAAACTCCAACAATCATGAGAAAAATTCCGATTATTTCTTCCTTTTTTAAATCTTCATTCAAGAGTCTTGTAGAACCTAATGCTAAAACTATTAAACCAGATGCCATCAGACCAGGTACTAATGCAGGACCAATAAAGACGATCGCCAGCATGTAAAAAATTATACCCCCAATAATAACCTGCAGTAAAAAACCTAACATCCATAAAGGACTTTTAACCAAACTTATCATGAAATTTGAATCATTCACGTGTTTATTAATTACTTTTTTTTGCAAGAGAACGCCAATATTTACAACGATTCCTGCCAATATTGCTGAGAGCACTCCTAAAAAATAAGAAAAATCAACCATTTTGAGTTAGCACTTTTAGTATTTTTTTAAGTTGTAGAACAATTTTCTAAAATGATTACATCATTAATAGTAATTCTTCTTTTGTTATTTTTTATCCATGTTTTTGGTCCGTCCACAGCTTACGCATGAAATTAAGTTAGACAAGCGTGGAAATTTTTTTAACTTGAGATTGCCCGATGGTTGCGTCCTCGGGTATTAACTGGTGGAAGGTGTGCCACCAGGTGGTTCGTGATTATTACTTTAATTTACAATTCTTTCTGCCCTTCTGCCCTTACCTCGATATTTTCAGAAGAATTCGCGCTCATCCTTCCGATTTTGCCTCGCATCCTATTAAAAATTCTTCACTCATTTTTGAATGCATTCATTTCTATGGTTTTCTAAAAATTTTTTATAAGAGCACATTTTATCTAGTGCTTTAGCAGTTAATTCGATTGATTCGAATACAGGTATTTTCAATTTAAAAAGCTGATTCTTGAAAAGCAGTTTCTGCGCGTAATCACTTGTTTGATCAACAATTTTATAAGCGATACAGATTAGAGGTTTTTTCATTTCATAGTATGCTTTTTTGATAGTATTAAGAAATGTGCGGTTATAGTCGTATGTCTTAATAAAGACAACTGCTGAAATATTTGGATCTGAATCTAGTGTTATTAAAGTTTTATAAAAAATTTCTGGATTAGCACCACTTGCTCCTAAATCTAAAGGGTTTCTTAGAATAGTATTGACATCGGGAACAAATTCTTTAAACTTCTCGATTGTATTTTCAGCGAGTTTAGGGACTTTTAAATCATATTGCTCAAAAACATCAGTTGTTTCAACAGAAGCTCCACCTCCCATGGTAGTTATAGCAAAGTTTCGATTAAGTGGTAATGTTAAATGTTGGAAGGCCATTGCTAAGTTAATTAATTCGTGAGAATTTCTAACTAAACAAGCGCCTGTTTGTTTTGCTACTGCGTTCCAAATCTTTAAAGATCCCGCCAAACCTCCAGTGTGAGACATTATGGCTTCCCTAGAAGCTTTTCCGCTTCCAACCTTCCACAGAATAACAGGCTTTCCTGCCAACGACAACTTTTTGACAATTTCAAAAAATTTTCTACCAATCTCAATACTTTTAATATTTTCTATGTATAACGCTACGATTTTAGTTTCTTCGTCAGTTAGAAAAAAGGTGAGAAAATCCACAAAATTTAAATCAATCGAATTGCCAATGGAAATGACTTTACTTGGATAAGTTCCATAAATAGAAAGGCCCATTGCCGTAATATATATGGCAAGACCACCAGATTGGAAGATCATGCCCAAATTTCCGGACTTTGCTTCTAAAAGCCTTAGAGAAAAACCTAACTTAGCTTTAGGTGAAAATATTCCAAGACAATTGGGACCGATTATTCTAACATTATATTTTTTAACAATGTCAAGAAGTTTTTGTTCTAAATCATCATTTCCTATTTCAGAGAATCCAGAAGTGAAAATCGTGACGAAAGGAATTTTTTTCTTTCCACACTCTTCTAAAAGCGCAGGTGTTAATCTAGCTGGAACAGCAAGAATAACATAATCAATAGGCTCTTTTTCAGGAACCTCCAATATAGACCCATATATTTTATATCCCTGGAGTTCTTTACCTTTTAAACGAGGATTAAAAAGATATATCGGTCGATCAAAACCAATATTCTTTAAGCAGTGAAAAAAATATCCCCCTCCGAAGAGTTTTTCGTTTACACCAATGATTCCAACCGCTCTTGGGTTAAATAATTTCTGAAAATCTGTCATGGTATAGATTTAAAATAATTATATTCTATATTAAATAAAACCGATCAAATAGATGAATCAAGAGTCTATTCCATTTTTTTAGTTTGTTTTGCATATCTTTCTAAAAGAATTTCAGTCATGACTTGAAATGCTTTTTCAACATTCTCTCCCGTTTTTGAGGAAACTTCAAGAAAAGCAGAGAGATTATACTTCCTACTCCTCTGAATTCCTTCTTCTCTTGGAACTGCTCGAAATTCTTCTAAATCAATTTTCGAACCCATTAAAATGATTGGAATGTCTCCTGCATGTTCCCTAATAATATGTGTCCAGTCAGGTAA
>JAUXAJ010000385.1 GCA_030620005.1 Promethearchaeota archaeon
AATTTTCTCATCTAAATCGAGGTATACCGCCATTTTATTCTACCAATTCTTAACTTCTAATTAATATTGGGGAGAGCTTCTATTTTAATGTTTTCCCCGAATCTGGGACGCCTTACTGCCCAAAGAATGATAGTTTGAGGAACAAAAATGTAATAGATCCAAAGGTTTAAATGATATCAATCTAAATTTTTACAAAATAAGTAAAAGAAAAAAAATTGGATTATCACCTAAAAGGTGTTAATGCCTCATTTAGTAGAAATTCTTTTTCTTTTCAATATTTAGTGCCAATAAGCTAAATAATATATCAGAATCGACAAATACAAAAGGAGTCGTTTTAGCTATATAGTTTTAGGATATTCAAATTATTTGAAAAATATATAAAATTATTAAAATCTCCAAGTTTTGCGAATCTCTTCTTTAATTGATTTTCCAGATGATTTTAAAAAATTATATTCTTCTTCTAATATACCTGTCATTAAATTATACAATGATTTCTTTTTTTTTATTATTTTTGAGCTTATTAATGAATTAGGATACCAAAATTGCGAATTAAAATCAAAAAACTCTTGAAGAAAATATAATTAACTATTTATACTAAAATATCTAATTCAATACATAATAGACTTTATATACATTCCAAGCCTTTTGAGGAAGATATTGAGGAAGAAGAAGTAGTGGTGGAAGAAGGCGTACCTAAAAAGGTAGGAGGGGACGAGAAATGACGGAGAAAGAAAAAATCGATAAGAACAAGTTAATAAAAAAAATTAAGCGATTGGTGGGGAGGATTATGTTGGCATTTGGTACAGGAGACTGGAGAAAAGGAATGGATTTAGTTAATCAAGGAGAGGAATTAATCAAGAAATTTCCCGGAGATTTACCGAAGGAGCTGGAAGAACCCCATTGTTTGCTATTAAATCAAAAAGGGACTGTTAATATCCTTAAGGGGTATTTAACACGTGGTTTAGAAATCGCTAATGAACTCTTAATTGTTGCAGAAAAGTACGGACGCAAGAGACATGTTGCGAAAGCTCTGCACTTGATTGGAAATTATTATAGGAGGGTTGGTGACTTGGATGAAGCACTCGCGTATATTGATCGTGCGATAGTCTTACTAAAGGAAATTAGTAATGATAAGGATGTTACTTCACTAATAAATCGATACAATGGGTATAACGACGCAATGGAGATTGCAATTGAAAAGGACGATATTAAGCTCGCAAGAAAGTATTTTGAGCGCCTGGAAGAGATTCACGAATTAGATCCTGAGGACATTGTGCTAAATAATTGGTATAAAATAGGCAAAGCTTCATTTTTACAATCAAGTAAAAGATCTCGAGACAAGGTTAAGGCAGAAGAATTATTTAAAGAAATAATTGAAGACAGCTTTGCACCGAGTATTCACAAAATTCGCGCTCTTGTTGGATTATGCGAATTATTGCTTGTTGAGCTGAGAACAACGGGTGAAATGGAAGTAATATTTGAAATGAAACCTTTCTTAGAGAAACTCATTGATTTAAGTCAGCAATGGGAATCGGATTATCATTTAGCGGAAGCTTATGTTTTGCAGGGAAAATTGTCGTTACTCACTTTTGATATAAAAACAGCAAGGCGCTTCTTGATGCAAGCGCATCGCATTGCTGAAAGACGCGGATATAAAGGAGTTGCTGAAGAAATCGCAAGCCTTCAAGATGACTTAAAGGGAAAATTAGACACATGGGAACGCTTGAAAGAAACTAACGCACCTCTTTCAGAACGCATTAAATTAGCACGATTAGACGATCACATCGATGGTCAGTTCAGAACGAAAATCATGAAAATGGAACGTGTCGAACAAAAGGAGGTTACCGTGTACAAGGATTTAAAAACGTGCGTGGTATGCAAGGGAAATGCGGGAGGGTTCAACATTTATGTGTGTCCAAAATGCAATTCGATTTATTGTAAAGGATGCGCGAAAGCCGTGGTTGAGATCGAGAACGCGTGCTGGACTTGCGAATCGCCCATTGACGTTACAAGGCCCTCGAAACCGTTCGAGCAAGAGGAAGAAGAAATCATTATCGAAGGAAAGAGCGAAAAAAAAGCTCCTAAAGGCGAACCGAAGTAAAACCACTTGAAAGCGAATTATGGGATTTTTTGTAATCCATATCTTTAGATTTTGAACCAAAAAGAAACAAATGATTTCTAAATCTATTTTTAAAGATAAGATTAGAATTACCTTTAACTACATTAATAATTTGTTCATTTCATTTTCAAAAAATTTGTTAAATTCTTTAAACATTTATAGAGAATTAGCTTTATTTTTATTAAGCTATATTTTCATTATGTAATTAGAAAAATGGAAAAAGCAACATTTGGTGCGGGATGTTTTTGGGGAGTTGAAGCTGCTTTTCGCAAGGTGAAAGGAGTAATAACAACAAGAGTAGGATACACTATCTATAAAAGTGGACAAACTTGGAGAGCTTGTCACAACCCGTCGATAGCGGAAACGGGGACCAATGGGTGAACATGAATTA
>JAUXAJ010000356.1 GCA_030620005.1 Promethearchaeota archaeon
TTTATGCTTCATAACGCTCTTAATAACGCTCTATTACAATCCAAGCACCATCCCTTTCTATGTTTTTGACGAATCCGCTGGAATCTTCGTTAATACGAGCTTACCATTTGATGAAAGACTTGTTCGATTAACCATCGTTGCGATTATCGCTTTAACCATTATAAATGCTTTGACAGATGTTTTCAAGACTGGTAAGTTAGAGAAGTACAAATCTAAATAATTTCCTTCTTTTTTACCATTGTCATTACTATTGTTTTGAAGATTTCTATCTTTTTTTTTTTTTAATTTTTCCTTGTTTAAATAATTAAGTGGAATACGATTTCAATTAATAATAGATTTGATCAGAAATATCTTAGCAAGAAATCATTAACAAAATTTTCTTCATACTAAATGATGAAATTTCTCAACACTTAGAAGCGTATTCATTAAAATTTGGAAGTTCTCCTCGGCCCCATAAATAAAAAATATTTTGTTTTTGATTGGAAGTACTGCTTGATGTCCTACTCTCCACCATTTTTTCTTGATTTTGAGTTTTATTAATACATTAACTCCAAGAAATTCGTCAAACTTAGTATCTTCTAATCTTACATCTTGAAATCCCGGAATTTTATCCCTCCTAATCTCGTATTCGGTTTTACTCTTAAAGATATTAAATGCTTCTTGTATGAGGTGTTTGTCGTCTTCAATATTTTTATCAAATTCAATTATGACGAGACCACAATCTTTTGGAAAGCCTTTAGGTCCCTTAAGCTCATAGTCATAGGATAATCGATGATCTGATCCTTCTGAGTGTTCAATTACTTCAGATTTTATTTTGAAATTCTGATCTATTAAGGACTTTAGGTACTTGTATGCTCCTGGATGGGCAGTGCCTAGATCAAGCTTTTTAGCTCCTTGATAGGCAATTTCTAGCTTATCTCCTATAAATAAACTACTTTTTTTTTGTAATTCCAGTTCTTTTTCTTTCTCATGGATGATTTGGTTTAAAACAGATAATGGTGGATTTGCGATATATTTAATCCTTCTAGGATTTTTTGATATTTCTTCGGATGTACACCATCCTTTTTCACATAATCGTTCCATGATGGCATAAATCGTGGTCCTACCTATTTCTAACTCGTTTTTAATCCGACCTACTACTTCTCCACGAGTGCCTCTTTTCAATAAAGATAAATAGACTCTAGCTTCTTCGTCAGATATATCAAAATTAGTGAGATGGTTCACTTGTTCCTCTGTAATGAAGGTATCGTTTTTATCAGTTTCCATTATCTTCTTATAATCCATTTTTTTATGTAAAGATTTTGTCATTACACCATGACAATAAAACGACCTTTAAATAGGGTAAATGTTTTTCATCTCATAATAATAGTTATTCTTTATCAAAAATTTAATAGAAGTGATGAAATACGAATATTAATGTCCAGTTCAATTTAAATCGCAGGATAGGAGATATGGTTAATTCATACACCCCATGAATTGCGATTCAAAACAATAGGAGGTGTTAAGAAAAATATGAGTAAAGTTAAAAGGAGGAACATACCCCCTAGAGTTCCAGAGGGGGAAGCTATAGAGGATCACGAAGAAATGTCAATGGAAGAACTGAATAGAGAGTTTAAAAAGCGGATGAGAGAATTTAAGCATTTTGCGGAATTCATATTATACGACCTGAAATTAAAGAATCATTCAAAAGTCCTTGAAATTGGTCCAGGTCCAGCTTGGATTAGCATTATTATGGTAAAGGAAAACCCAACCATTCACATAACGGGTTTAGAAATCTCTAAAGATATGATAAGAGTGGCAAGCAAGAATATAAAAGATGAGAAGGTGGAAAAGAATTTCACTTTTATTCAAGGCAATGCGAAAAACATGTCGATGTTTGAAGACTATTCCTTTGATGCCGTGATAAGCCATGACAGTTTACACCATTGGGAAAAACCATTAAAGGTATTCAATGAAATTGCCAGAGTAATAAAAGATGATGGCGTTTTTTGTATTGGTGATGGGAGGAGAGATATTGGATTAGGAGCAAAAATTATCTTTAATATCGTCAGACTATTCATTCCCAAACAGATGAGTTATTATTGGAAGACTTCCATCATGGCAGGCTATACTCCGACTGAAGTTAAGGAAATGCTTGACCATACAAATCTAACAGGAAAATATGAGATTATTGCTGATCTTTTTGATATAATCATCCTTAATAACCGATAAACTGAGGTGATGAAGTGCCGCAACTTGTAAAAGGTGGGAAGTATTTTTTTGGTTTATCTAAAGTAGGAGAAAACGGAAGAATTAAGATTCCATTGTCATTGTTATAAAGACAGAACTCAGTCCTGAAAGACCGCCCATATGGAAGTACGGGGTAATTCCGTTGGGATTTTGGGCATTTTGGTGGCCTTGGAATGAACAGGCGATGCCTGACTTTAATCCCCTTTACATGATAACTTCTGAAGGATTTTTAGTATTTTGCGCCATAACGCCTATTTATCTTGCGATATTGTCCTTTTATCATCCCCGATTGAACCCCGCTACAGTTAGAATTTGGAGTTTTATTAGAATATATTTTGGCATCATGAATGTAATGTACGTTTTTTTCGATGCTGCAAAATTTTGGTGGCTCGCAGTTTTACATTTACCGTTATTACTTATTTCATTGTACATGTTCATCATGTCAATAAAAAATGGCCATGCTAAATCATAATACTTTTTAGTATCTTTATAAAATTCTACAATCATTTTAATTTTATAAAAATCAATATATTATAAATAAGTAGGAGGTTAATAGAATAATCTCTTAAGATGCCTTTCATACATGTTAAAAGTAACGTTCTCGGCAATTGTTCTTTCATGCTTTATAAGAGCGTTTAAGTATCGCTCTCCCATCTCAGCAGCGATTTTATAAGCGACATGGAGTAGTTGCCGAAAGTTTGGATCGAAATGTTTACAGGTTACATCATGGCGCAAGGCGCGGACAAAATCTTCACTGGTCCAACTATTTACTATTTCTGGAGAGGGCAAATTGTCCCTATCTATATCAATTACCGTTGCGTAAGGTTCGCATAGTTCATCATAACGTACGTGCGCTTTTTCATAGATTTCCTTTACTATTCGCAATCCATCATCTCCTGCCATGGCCAATCCTATTAGTTCTTCAAGCCAAGTCGTGCCCGCTGTTTTTAAGTGAAGGCCTGAGTCATATTTCTTAATCGCTTTATTAATTAGATCGTATAATGAAAATTTATCACTTCCTGAATGTATGCTCAGCTTTAAATTATCAGGTAAGGAGAATTCTGTTATAGCATGTTTAATCATGGCTAAATCTTCTTCAAATTCTTTGGCAAATTGTTCTATATTTCCTTCATAATCGATCCCTTTATTGAATCTACCAGTAAATTTAGGAGCAATAGTTTGTATTGGAATTTTTTCCTCTGCTATAGCTGCTAAGATAAAGAATATCTCGAGTGGTGTTTGAGGATCATTTGTTTCATCCATTGACACTTCAATTACAAAATCTTTTTGTTCTTTTTTCTCCTCAATCTTACGATAAATCTCACCCGCTTTTTTTACAGCAAGGAGATATTTAACCGCACTAAGACGGATTTGTTCCTCACTAATATATAAAGGTTCATCAATTTTAGGAATTTTTAATTCCCCTACATATGTCTTATGTTTTTCTATAAATGAGTTAATCTCTTCATTGGTGGCTTTTTCTCCAATATACTCTGCCACATCAAGCGTAAAAAAATTACTATGATCCATGAATAGGTCCACATTTGAAAGCCCTATGTGATCTGCGTCAATATAATATTGTCCCTTCCAATTTAATTCCTTTACAGCGTTTTGAGCTTCATTAAAAACATCTTCGGGCTTTGTTTTAACTATCGAGTGCTCTCTATGGGATTTATTCCAAATAATTGCTATTTCAACACCGTCCTCTTTGGCTTTTATAACTGCTTGAAGTAACGCCTTTCCTTGTTGATCAAACCTGTCACCAGTACCAATAGAAAATTTGGATAATTTCATGCGATTTTTGTGATTCTTTAACATGTATCATTCAAATTCTTAAATAGTTAGAATAGTTAGAATATTATATGGTAAGAATATTATAAGAATTTTTTTTAATATAAAGGTCATGAATCAGAAAAGATAGAATTCCTATTCTCAATATTTTCTATAGATGAGTCAAAATGTTTTCACCAATATAATTTTCAAAATAACTACTATCCATTGCTTCCATTCTCAATGCAAATTAATAAAGAAGAAAAA
>JAUXAJ010000305.1 GCA_030620005.1 Promethearchaeota archaeon
TGGGACGACGGGAAGTCACGACTTTGGAGATAATGTAAGACCTAAAGAGATTCTCGCGAATATCTTTCGGCAGTTGTCGATGAATGAGGAAACGATCTCCGAGAGGAAGGAATCTCCTTCCTTTAGGAAGGAGTAGTTCAACTAAGGTATTTTGCTTTTTTTAAACTAAAAAAACATTCAAAAATCTTCTATTCTCATTCTCCATAAACGAACAAAATTTCGTCAATTACTCCCAATCCTTCCTTTTCAACCTTTAAATTAAGTTCTTGAAAATATTTTAAAAGATTTTCTAACGCCTTATCGTCAAAATTTTTACGGGCAATCGTGCCAATAGAAAACGGTTTATTCAAGTTTTCAAGACCTGTAATCGAGTTTATAGGGTTATTATCGATACTAATTCGATTTAAATTGGGTAAATTTGAAAAGTTCTCGAATTTCGTTATTTCATTATTTTTTAGCTTGATGATCTCAACATGGGATAGATTTTTGACAGCGGCGATATGGCCGATCTTATTATTATTTAGATAAATTTCCGTAAGATTTGGAATGTCTTGAGTAATATTCAAGTTTTTTATCATGTTATCGCTTAGATCAATAAAACTCAAATTCTCTAATGTTAATAGATCTTTAAACTCGTTTAAATCTTGTATTTTATTCTTATTCAAATACAGTCGTCTAAGATTACTAAGGTTGCTTAGTCTTGATAATTTCTCAATTTGATTGCTTGTTAAAGTTAATATCTCAAGGTTATTTTGATTTTTTAATCCTTCAATATCATGGATAATGTTGTTTGCAAGGCTTAGTTTTTTCAATTCTGAGAGACCATCAAGTCCGTCAATTTTAGAAATTTGGTTGTCGTTCAATTTCAAAATTAAAAGATCGTATAACTTGTAAAGGTCAGGAATTACTTTTAAATTACATTTAACTAAGGAAAGATCCTTTAATTTCCTATGCTCGTTAATGAATCCCTTGTCAAGTAAATTACCGTTATAAATTGATAAAACCTCTAGATTTGGAAAGTAGAACCTCTCGATATTCTCGTTATTAGCTCTAAAACCTAACGATTTTATGTGACCATCAATATCAAAATCAAAAAGACTTATCTCAACTTTTTTTTTCAATAAATTGATTAGTTGTATCTTATCTTCGTTGTCAATTTGGTTACTATCAGTTATATTGAAAAATTTTAACTTCTTCATTAAAAATGTTTCTTGGTTTTCCAAATCGTTCATTTTTTTTCCAACATTTTTTTATTAATTAAGTAATTGAAAGTTATTTAAATTTAAGTCAATTTATTTTTTAACCTTACATTTAAATTTGATAAAAAGATACATTTATTTAAGAATACATTAAAAAAGACGTGTGAAGATGAGTAAAGAAGTAATAGAACAAAAATTAGCAGAATTGATGGATCTCGTTCCTGAATGTGAAGGGTTAATTGCTGCTGATTTGGATGGAAAAGTGTTAATCGGCCAAACAATTACAGAAATGGACCATTCTAAAATTGCGAAGGCTTGCGCTGCTATATTTAAAGAAGGTAATAATTTAAGTGGTAGTACTAACAAAGGATCGTTAAAAAATACTACTTTAGAACTAGAAAATGGATTTGCTGTCGTAGTAGGGTCGAGTAAGTCAATATTCATAGCTCTTGCAGGAGTTGATGGGAAAGCTTCTTTGGCACTTCTTAAACGGCATTTAATTTCGATTTCTAATTTATAATTTTATTTATTCTTTTTTTGATTTTAATATCCATGATTTAAAATTAGTCATTTCCTTTATTCTTAAGGAATCTTAATTTTAACTGCTTTCTTCATGATGCTCCTTGATTTTTTGAATTAGTTGAAATTTTTTTGCTGAAGAATGAATTATAATGTTCTTTTCCTTACAATACACTCTCAATTCTTTAACGGTCATTTTCTTAAATTCTTCAATGTTAAAAGCTTCTTCTCTTTTAACATCTTTCTTAGCCTTTCCTTTTTTACCAGCGGTTCTTGATTTTTTTCTCGTGTCTACTTTCTTTTCTTCGTCAAGTTCTTTTTCTTCTAACAGCGCGTCTAAGTCCGTTGTTTTTTTCGCTTTTACTTCCTTAGGTTTTTTCTTTTCCACCTTTCTTGGCTTTATTTTTACTTTTTCTTCAGATAATTTCCTTTTTTCATCTAAAAGACCCTTTTCGTATAGTAAGGCGTCGAAATCCGTTGTAGTTTTCTTTTCAGCTTTCTTAATTTTTTCTTTTTTCCTTTTTACTTCTTTTAGTTCTATTCTTTTCTCTTTAACTTCCTTAGGTCTTGTTTCGGGCGTTTCCTTTAGTAATTTCTTTTTCTTTTTCACGAAATCTTTTTCTTTTAATAGTGCGTCCAAGTCAGTGGTTTTTTTCGCTTTTACTTCTTTAGGCTTTTTCTTATCCGCTTTTTTCAGTCTTTCTTTTTCTTTTTTCGCTTCTACTACTTTTTTTTCCTTTTCTTCAAGAGCAAATGCTTTTAAAATTGATTCGATTGTCAAATTGACTGCTTTGATCTTAGTAGCCAAGCCCTTGTTTAAATCCTTTAATCTGGCATTTAAAGCTTTTTCTTTCTTTTTGTTTACGGTTTCAAGTTCTTTTTCCATGCTTCTTACTGAGTTATTCAAATTTTTCTTACTTGTAATCCAATTACTTGTTTTTTCAATAGCTTTTTCGTAGTTTTGTTGCTTAACGCTTAATTTTGATTCTATACCCTCAACTTGAGAATCGTATTTTTCATTAATTTCTTTCTTAGCGATAGATTCCGCTTCTAAAAATTCATTTTCAATCTTTTTGAGCTCTTCTTCTTTATCAGCAACATCTATTCCAATTTCTTTTATTTTCAATTTCTTTTCTTTCGAAATCTCTTTTAATCTTGAGTTTAAAGCTTTTGATTTTGTTTTAATTAAAGCATCGAGCTCTTTTTTCAGATTCTTTACAGTATTGGTTAATTCCTTCTTGCTTGAAGTCCAACTACCGGTTTTTTCAATTGCTTCTTTTAATTTCTTTTTTTCAACGCCTAATTTCAATTCAATACCGTCTAGTTTAGAAGAAAATTCTTCTTCAACTTCCTTTCTTGCATGTGATTCCTTTTCAGCGTAGTCTTCTTTTATTTTTGCGATTTCTCCTTCTTTAGCTAAAATCTGACTTCTGACTTCTTCCGGTAAATCCTTTATCCACTCACGTTCTTCTTCTAGCTTTCTTGACGGTTCTAATTCCTTTTCTACCACACGTGGTTCTAATTCAGATACTTTCACGTATTTTCCCGCAATTACTCTTGCCTTAGTTGGTTCCCTGAGTGGCATTTCAATTTTCTTTATTGTTTTCTTAGCAAAATTAAAAGACAAAACCCAAATTAAAGCTATTATTGCTAGAATGAAAACGATGAAATACTCAATGAAAAATTCAGTTATGAGAAGATCTAAGATCATCATCGATAATTCTGATTTTACAGTAAATATTTCAGTTGAAATAACATTTTGGAAAGAGATTGAAACAGTAATGTTAAATATATCAAATTCAACATTTGGGACTTCAATTTCAATTATAATTTTGGTACTCGCGCCAGGAGTAAGATGATTTAATAGTAAATAATTAATCTCTCTTATTGAATAATTTAGATTGCCGTCTATCATAAAACCTATATTAGTAATCTTTAGCGTTGAGTTTCCCATGTTTATTAATGTGAGTGATAAGGTAGAATTACAGTTTCTATAAATAATTGGGTTTTCTTCTAAATGAAAAAACAAGGAAACTTGATTTGCTAGAAAGACAGTGGGTACTAAAACTTCTTCCTGACTACTGGAAACAGAACCGTTTCCGAGCCACGATAGCCTTAACGTTAAATTATCTACAAATCTAATGGTTTTAGTATTGATTTCAAACAGGGTAGACCCCGTACTATCCGTATCATGAGAAGATATTTCAACCCACGAATTGTCTATATCACCTCTATATTGGCAGGTAACTTTTACGTTTGGTAATGGTTTTCCAAATTCCGTGGTTAATACGGAAGAAAAATCGAAAGTTTTACCTATTATCGGATTCTCTGGATTGACTTCGATGTTTGTAAACCGACTATCTACTTTTAATTCTTTCGTGTAATTAATTAGATTATAACTACTTACATAATATCTATCAAAAATATTTAATATGAAAATGGATTTCCCTGGAAAATAAATACATTCATCTCTATTAAAAAGTTTTGTTATAGTTCCACTGGTTGAATCATCAATGATTTTTAATGAAATAATGTGGCCTTCAAACACATCGTCTTTTTCATTAATTAATAACGAATAATTATTACTGTGATAAGTCCCTGAGGCAATGTTCTCGATATACACGGTAACAACTGTTTTTGCACCGGCCATTCTAATTGGAGCGTTTAACCCGTACCATATTTTTTCTACAGAATCGTATTGAGGTATTGTCAAATTTATAGAAAATTCATTCGTATCGCTTGGATCACCAAGATATTTCAATTCAACGGGATTCGTTGTTTGTTCAGCAATTATCCATTCTTCGTTAGCATAGGATACGATTTGAACTTTTATTTTTACATTGAAATCAATAAACTGATGAATGTTTTAAATGGAGACTTTAACATTTACAATTTCTTCAGGGTTTAAAATGCTTTCATTTTGCATGAAAGATTTCATTGAGACATTAAGTTTATATCCTTCGTAAAAAGCATAGAATTCTTCACTTAAACCTAAATCTCTAATTGGATAAAAATTCGGATTGTAAAAACCTGTTGTCTCATTTACCGAGCTAATTAATAGATCGTACCAATCAAAAGCCTTATCTTCTAACATTCTCCCTTGAAGAATATTTCCATTCATATCTGGATAATATTCGCAATCAGTAATGCTTATATTATAAGCGTTAATGTAGATTTTCATTTTATCACATCCTATCGCAGAACCATTGCCCCAGAAATATCCTAAGTAATACTCCCCTAAAACGGGAATGATTCTTGTTAAGTTTAATATCGTGCGATTTTCGAAATCAAATGAAAGTATAGAATTATCGGCCGATATTTTAGAATTTACAGAAGTAAGATCTTCAAAAGAATATCTCGTTTCATTTGGAAAAAATAAGGAAACATTCGCCACACCCCCTAATGGGGCTAATCCTTTATTCGGGTCTTGCAAATCAACACTAATGGAGATATTATCCCCATACATGAATCCTATTGTTTCCCATAAGGTTCCATTAAAATTTATATAACTATACATTTCATGTAGATAATTGTCGCTCGATAAATATAGAACATACGAACCATTATAAATCGGATTTGAAACGTTGATAATATCCGTAGAAACAATTGTTTTATAATAAGTAGGATGATCAGCTAATACTATCGCTCCACCTGCTTTTTCTAAAACATCTCCGTCCATTGGATTTGGTGTTGAAAGATTTTGAGCGACCCAATGATTTGGATAAGTATACCAGAATTCTGTAAAGTTCCAGTTTAAAAACATGTTATCGTTTAGTCTTAATGTATAATTCAAGGTCCACACGGGTATTCCTCCATAGGTAACATTATACATGGATGTGGCGTTTTCAAAGCGAAATGCCTTAACGGAATAATTCACGTCAAATTTAAACCCTTTTATCGTGGTTTTGTTCCATTCGAGAAAAACCTGAAAAGTATCACGGGAATCGCAAGCAATAGGGGCTGAAAAATAACCAATCCACTGCCCTAAACCCCAAGTTAAATGAGAGCTACCGTTATAAGGATAGGTATCAATTATTAAGGGCAGCATGGTTC
>JAUXAJ010000289.1 GCA_030620005.1 Promethearchaeota archaeon
TCCTTTAGTAACAATGTCGGGAGATTTGCCCAATAGTAATGCACCTGTTCCCGCTTGGAGGATCTTGTCGTAATATTCTTTAAACAATGGAAGATATTCTTCTTGTGAAGTCAATTGGTTTTTTATTTTACGATTTAACTCTTGAATTTCATTTAAATGATTATTTAACCACACTTCGAGAATCCTTCGCATTTCCCCTGAAAGGGGGTGTAATTCTCTTGGGTCATAAAGTAAGTCAGATTTTTCACGGAACTCTTTCACAAAAGTTGCATATTCATTTACAATCTTTTCAAATCCTAAGCGTAACATTTCATATTTCTTTTTTTCGCTTTTCTTACCTTCAATTGCTTTTCGTTGCTTCTTGCTCAGCAATTTCAGGTAGGCTCGCGATAACCCATCCATATAGTTGGACACGATTTGCGCCCCTCTTCCCAAGTTTGTGCAATACATCCATCCGTTGATGAAAGCCATCAGATCCCCTTGAGGTCTTTTCTTGATCGCGCGTATTAAGTCTTCTGGAAGGAAACTTTTTACATCAAATAAACACGCATTTACCGCGTGGAGGAAATCCCCGAGAAATTCATCGATAAAAACTAAAGAATATTTATGTTTTGAACATTTTGGATACCTGTGAAATCCAAAGATACCGAATTTTAACGGCTTGACCTTCTTGAGGTGGGAACATCCAAACTGCGGGCAGATTGCGACGCGACCTTCTTTAATCGTTTTTCTATTAACTTCCCCTTCTTTTTTTATCATTTTAAGATCTTCACCTTTCTCTCTTTTTCTTTTGCGTTAAATTGCATTTCATCGTTTTTTCGGACCAACCCCGACATTTCATTATCCAATTGACGATAACTGAGTTTTAATTCCTCGTAGAAGCGTAAAAATGTCCAAAAAATAGCACTTTCTGCACTACATAAAATGCCTGCAATTTTGAGTGTTATGTTCAATAATTGTAGATGCTGGTGAAGTTCGCATTCCGAAAGAACATGAATTATTTTCCACATGTCATCACCGAGTTGTCTAAGTTCTCTCAAGAGGTTTATTTCAAATTCCTTTTTGTGAGCTTTTACCCTTGCCATGAGAATGAGGATTTTTTCCGTTACTGTTTTCCCCTCTACCCCGATCATGTTCAGTAATGTAGTGTATCGAGAACAGAAAGAGAAGAGATCGTTTTTCAAGGTCATTATTGGATCTTTTTTAAGAGAACCTTCATCCTTCCGCTCTCTTGAAAATCTCGCTCGAATGACCGCGCATTTATAATTAAGAAATGTGCGCAACTGTCTTGAAAGCTCGCTTATTCTTGCAGAACCTTCCGTTGAATACCACTCGCAAAATTCTGCGTCTTCTTCATAGTCCAAAAGGGAAGGGTCGTTCAATGAATCGTAATACTCGCCCTCATCATTCCAATGTTCTACCATTTTATTCACTCAGTTAAATTTTTTTTTATTATTAATTAAATAGAAGAAAAACCAGTATTTAAATCTTTCCTCGACTAAATTCCAATGATTGAATAAGAATTTCAATATAAATTTATCTAAATATGATTATCTATATTTTTATTCGCCTAAACCTGAGTAAAATAATATTGATCAAAATTGCATAATGATCCTTTGAGATATCACTTAGTATCCAAAATTAATTTCTTTTTCGGTTTTTTTTTCCAATTTTTTGCAAAATTACCTCTTTGAATTAAGTATCATGCAATATTTTCGAGTATATTTAAAAAAAAAAAAAAAAAAGTAAGTAAATGCAAATTCAATATCATAAAAAATATATCTTGATCAACTGTAAAAATGAGAAAAAAAACGGTTAAAACATTTTTGGTCGTTATGATTTAAAATTTAGTAAAATAATTCAACCTTTCTAAATTAATTGAAAAAAAGGAAAAAAATTAAAAATAAAACCAATAACTTACCTAGAATCCAAATACCTTCTTTATTTTGTCGTAAACTTCTTTTATTTGTCTAAGCTTCGCTTCATCTCCTTGATTTAGGAAATGTTCGATCCATTGAGCCACCCCGCCTTGTTTTATCCAATCTGCAAAATATTGGGCTGCTTGTTTATCTGCTTCCGACATTTTGGCGCCTTATTTTTTATTTTTTATTATTATTAATTTTTTTATAATTATAATTCGTCAAATTATTTATATATATTTTGATTTATAATTCTATATTATACTATAATTCAATAATTTGATTAAAAATGCCTGATGTAATTATAAAATCTCCGAATATTGATTCGGTCTTTGAAAAGTGGAAGATTTCTGCTGTCAGAAAGAATAAAAATAAGATGGAAAAAGAATTTGGAACAAAAGGCGCTATATTTTCAATAAATAATATTTCTGCTGCAGAAACAGTGCAAGACACCATTAAAGAAGCAGCGGTTTATTTTGCAGTTAAGAAGTACGTTGCTCCTGTTAAAGGTAAGGATGAAAATTTAGTACCTGCAGAAAGGTTGGGAAAAGAAACTTTTTATTCTTTTAAAAGCAGTAAGGTTGATAAAGAGAAATGGAAGGGAAACGAGAAAGTACCAATGTTCGAATCTATTACCGGAATCCCTTGCAAAACTTGTAGAGGTAAAGGATATACTGAAGATAAATGTAGAGCTTGTAAAGGAACGGGAAAGATTGAAGAAACTTGGACTGTCTTAGTTGGTGAAGAACAAAAAAAGGAAAAGAGAGTTTTCAGCTATCCTTGTGGAAATTGTTATGGAACGGGAAAGACACATGTCCTGTGCAAGGAGTGTAATGGTCATAAAAATCTTTATAAATACGAAATACTCCCTGTACCTTTCCAAACAGTCGTTACTGGAATTCCTGTACTTCATAGTAGCGCACAAACTAGATATGAAAAAGAAATTGAGAAAGATCTTCACGAGTTAATTGAAGAAGTTGAGGGCATAAAGTTTAACAATTTAAAAGATCTTGGGAAAAAAGCTGAAGGATCTTTAGGCTATTGGAACAAAAAAATTAAGAAAACCATATCAAATGCTGAAAATGATCACAAGAATTACGAAAAAGACAAGAATTTTCAAATAACATCGCAGATATATCTTTTCCCCATGATTCAAGTAATGTGTGAAACGAAGCGTGGAAGTAAATTTGAAATATATAGCATTGGTTCAGATAAAAAATTCATTATATATTCAAATTTCTAATTTCTAATTTCAAATTTCAAATTTCAAATTTTATTTATTTCTTAAAGTTGTTTGATACTACCGTAAAGAAATAACAAAAATGCTTTTGGATTAATGATAAAGGAGAAATTTAAGATTGTTTTTATTGGTGCAGGTTCTTTTCGCTTTACAATTCCATGTGCTCTGAATATACTTGATTTCGCGAAGGACTTTCACCCAATCGAGCTATGGTTGGTTGATATTGACGAGAAATCTTTATCTTTGATGTATATTGTAATTAAACAAATGGTTGATATTCATAAAAAAGATATAAAAGTTTACCTAACCACAAATAGAAGAAACGCATTACCGGATGCTGATTATGTTTTAATTTCAATCTCAATTGGAATTCAAGAATCAGAATGGTTTGACATTCACATTCCCTTAAAATTTGGAATCCCGCAAAATACTGGCGATACTGTAGGTCCGGGAGGAATATTTCGCGGGATTAGAACAATTCCAGTAATGGTGGATTTTTTAAAAGATATAGAAGAACTTTGTCCTAATGCTGTGGTATTAAATTATACCAACCCACAAGGTACATTAATGCTAAGTGCAATTCAAGCGGTACCAAATGTCCAATCAATTGGTCTTTGTCATGGAATTTTTTACTTGCATACAAAAAAATTCGCTAAATTTTTGCGGTCATGTGGTGTTGATTTATCAACAAGGAAAAAGGTCAATCTTTTATATGGTGGGTTGAATCATTTTGCATGGATTACAAAATTTGAATACGATGGAGTAGATATTTACCCACTAATTCGTGAAAAAGCAGGAAAAGCGTATAAAACTAATAAGTATGGGAGGCCATATAATTATTATCTCTTGAAACAACATGGGTATTTTAATTATGTTGAAGATAGACACATAGTTGAATTTTTACCACAATATTACAATTATTTTAATCATCGTGAAAGACCCTTTGGTATCACGGAATTAAGAAATGTTCAAACTATTAATTTACAAAGAAATTTCGCTTATGCCATAATTAAGTGGGGCAAGACAAGGAGAAATCGTTGGATAATAAAATTATTTTTACGTCCAATGGAAGGAGGCGAGAAAGCTCTAATGATGGCGAAAGATAAGGAAAGAGATGTTCCAAGGCACCATGTTTGTAACGTATTAAATAATGGAATTATACCATCGTTACCAAATAACTGCGTCGTGGAAGTCCCTTGTTATTTTAAAGACGGAAAACTATGTGCCGCAAAAGTAGGTGCATTGCCAAAGCAAATAAATGAATGGGTAAAAATTCACGCTAAAAATCAACAGTTAGTTGTTAACGCTGCATTATCAGGTAATCCTGATGATTTATTAAAAGCTTTAATTGCAGACCCCATGTGTCAATTTATTGAAGATGTAGAAAAAATTGAAGCCATGATGCTAAACATGCTTTATTATCAAGAGCGATGGTTGCCAAATTTTGCTGAATCAATTCCTCCCCTAAAAGATTTAAAGAGAGAAAAATATTATATTGATAAAAAAGACTTATTAACGTTTAAATCGGCAAGACAAGAGAAATACATTCCAGATCCAAGCCTTAAAAGTAAATCATGGCCTCAAATGGATTAATTTTCTTACCTTTCAAAAATTTTTTTTTATTCTATTCAAGATTCTTCGTGTTTTGTTTTACTATTTCTTCATGATTTTCTTTTTTTCGCATTTTGAAATATAGATAAATTGTTATTACCCATAAACAGCCAATCATGCTAAACCAGAGAATTATTTCAAAAGTGTGAGGAATGGGCGAAAAAGGCCACTCCACGTAACTCTCTATTTCAGAATCCGAAAAATCTGATTTGGCGTGAAAAATTGAAACGTACATCAAATAATTAAAATATGGCCATAAGACAAATGGATCGTTATATCCGTGAATTAACATGCTGTATAGAATAACAGTTCCTCCACCACTGATGTCCCATTCAGATGATATTGAATAACCTCCATCTATTGTTTCTACTATTTGAGTTGCGCTAGATCTTGATTTAACCATCATTCTTTTTCCTATTAATGGACTCGATATCCATTCTACATGTTTTACTAAAACATTCGAATTTGCCTTATCACTCAATTTTTGATTTTCAATCTCAATATTTAAGGTAACTTGAGTTTTGCGTTCAGCTTGACTTGCATCATCTGTTGATACTTTATAATTAGTCCCTAATTCTACGGGTAATATTTCTGAAATCATATTTATTTGCATGTTGGAAAAGTCGTCTTCTTCAATTTCATCGTTATTTAATCCTCCAAAAAAAATTAATCCTATTTCTCCCTTCTTTTTATTAATGTAGTTTATTAATAATTGGAGGTCCTTTGTTTTCTCGGGCATGTACCCATCAATTATAACTACATTTGTACCCAATAATAGAAATTCGTTGAACTTTTGGTCAATATTGTCTTTTGTTATAATAGTCACATGAATCGCATCAGAATCAATTCCTAGAGAATCGATTAAAGAATCGTCCTTTCCTTTCGAAAACAAAAGGACATTAGCAACTTCATGCTCCCGTTGCTTAAATATTTTAGGAGAAGAAAATAGAATTGCTGAAAAACTAGCAACGGAAATTATAACAATCGTTATTAACACGATTAATTTCTTAGGCAAAATAAATTTTTTAAACACGATTCTATTTCACTAAAAATTTAAATTTTAAAATAATCTTAATAATTAAACCATTGGTAATTGGAATTTTAAATTTTCCTCATTATTTAAAATTTATTAGAAGCAGAAAACTGCCTGAAGGCATTTTTAATACCATTTATATCCAAAATCGTCGTATCATACATTATAAATGAAGTCTCATTCGCCTTTAAAAAGGGCTCGATCTTATCCAGGAATTTTTTCTTTAAATTTCTTTCTTTTGGATCAAAACCGGGGTCCATTTTATGAAAAAGGAAAACGATTCGTGCATCCGGGCTTAATTTTTTAATTACTTGAAAAACAGCCATGAAGTACATTATGGAAGAAAAAAGCCGATAATAATCTTGAACATCCACAACATAATAAAGGAACGAGATGGAATAAAAATATGTCTCAGGATTCGCCAAGTATATATTTCGATATTTTTCCTGACCGCCAAAATCCCAAACCATGATCTTATTCTGAACTATAGAATTTCTTTCCACATTCTTGGTAGGATACATGTTGGGGGGATTCTTAAACGTTTCATCAGTATCTAGTTTGAGCATATCTACAATTGTGGTTTTTCCAGCATTTTCCAT
>JAUXAJ010000107.1 GCA_030620005.1 Promethearchaeota archaeon
TGGGACGACGGGAAGTCACGACTTTGGAGATAATGTAAGACCTAAAGAGATTCTCGCGAATATCTTTCGGCAGTTGTCGATGAATGAGGAAACGATCTCCGAGAGGAAGGAATCTCCTTCCTTTAGGAAGGAGTAGTTCAAAGAAATATGAAAATGGAAAATACAATTAATTTTGAAGATATTGGCAATTTAAAGATATTCCAATTGGGTTATGTGTATAAAGACGCTGAAAAGCAAGCAAAAATAATGGAATCTCAGTGGGGAATGGCTCCTTTTGCGTTCATGGACCACACATATGACATTGAATTTTTAGAAAAAGGGCGAGAAGGACTTCAACATGTTAGTTGCATGGTAAACGGTTTAGATTCGTATATAGAAGCATTGAAACAAAAGGGAATTGATGTAATCCAGTCAGATATTATTGGCAAGCAATATTGGGCTTATTTTGACACCGAAAATACGCTTGGAATAATGTTAGAACTGCAAGAAACACTGAAGAGAAAAAAGAAAAAATAAGAATTTTAAGTTGGAAATGTTTAAGGGATGTATTGTAAACGATTTCATTAGATTTAAAACGGGTAGAAGCACTTGTTCTATTGTTCTTTAATAGAATTGCTCGAGAGTATTACAATTTTTCAATGCATTCAAAAACTGCGTCAGATAGTACTGTTTCACGAGGATCAGCATATAGATAATATCCTGACTTGTTCATGGCATAAGCAAATCCTGTTTGAGTATCTGGATCTGCATACCCAAAAGATCCTCCTGCTCCTTGCGTCCCAAATGCTTTTTCACTCGTACCAAATTCAAATTCAGGAAAAGGTTTTAAGAATCCCAACGAAAATCTAGTTTCAGTTTGTAAAATTTCATCAAATCTTCCCAATTCAGGATCATCTGCGGGGTTCATTATTGCTTCTAGTGTTTCTGGTTTTATTCCTAATTCCTTACCTCCAGTAGAGAAAATACCATACAATCTTGCTATATCTCTAACAAGTCCGATACCATTTGAGGCAGGTAATTCTATTTTTCTCATTTCACGCGTGTTGTATTTGAGAACTTCGCCGAGAATCTTAGGATTAGAGAAGGCTCTGTTAGTGATGGTCCCCTTTTTTAAAAATGCTTTAACGAATGGCTTTGGAATTTTATTCAAGTTAAATAACATGCGGGGTTTATATAGGGGTGCGTGAATATTTGCTATTCTTGAGTGTGATACATCATCTGGCAAGCCAATATAGAATTCAACGCCTAAAGGCTTCGCTATTTCATCTTGGAAAAATTGTCCAATTGTTCGATGTTGAGGGTCCGTTTTTCTAATTAATTCGCTTTCATACCATCCAAGCGTTATACCGTGATAACCATGTCGCTTTCCAGGTTCCCATAACGGTTTCTGTTTAGCAATTGCGGAAGCTACCTTATCAGGATTTCCAAGAGTCTTTAAGTCCAATGGTTCGTCTATGGCACATAATCCAGCTTGGTGCGAAAGTAATTGCCTTACCGTGATATCTTCCTTTCCATTTTGACTAAATTCTGGCCAATACCTTGAAACTCTTTCGTCGTATTCAAAATATCCTTTTGAGTGCGCTAACGCCACGGCCATGCCAGAAATTCCTTTTGTTGTAGAAAAAACAAGGATCATCGTGTCTTCATTCCAAGGTAGCTTTTTTTTTTTATCTCTATAACCGCCCCAAAGGTCAACAACTTTCTTATCTTTGTGATATGCAGCGCAGGCTGCTCCTATTTCTTTTCCTTCTTTAAAATTTTCAATAAAAAGTTCCTTAACTCTTTCAAATCCAGGTTCAACCGAGCCATGGATCATTTCATCATTAAACTTCATAATTTTAACATTCTCCTTGTGTTTAAATTATAAAATGACTAAAATTTTTTTTTAATCAATATTTGATAGTGAGACTAATTCGTTTTTGAATCTTTCTTTTTATCATTTGCACATCATCAAATATTTAATATGTAAAACTTATTATTTTTATTGTATAGCAATGAAATCAAATTTTACTCAAGCAAAAAGTTGGATAAGATCAGCGATTAATGATGTAAATAGAGTTTTGAACGGTTTAAAATTAGAGGATTACGCCCTAGTTGCTTTTAGGAGTCAATTTGCTGTTGAAAAATTTAATAAATCAATTATAAGTTTTATTGGTGTGAAAGTTGAAAAAACACACACTCCTTCTGAAATTATTGAAGATATTATAAATATCGAAGAAAATTTAAATCTTGAAGAAAAAACTATAACTTTATTGAGAAAAATTATTAAATACTCAAAAACATTTGAAAATGAAGGTACAAAAGCGAGATATGGGGTAATAAAGGAAGAAAAATTAATTCCCGCAGAGGAAATATATGAATCATTCGAGAATATTAAAAAATTCATTATTATACTTAAAAATTACATAAACTGTTATATAACACTTCTGAAAGAATCTTTCAATCTAAGTAAAAAGAAACTTGAGGATTTAAAACAATTACAAGTATTAATAGGAGATTTAGACCAATGGATATAGACCTTAATTATACCAAGAACGAATATTTTTCAAAAAAATTAAAAGTATATATTGATGTTTTATTTGAATCTAATAAAAAAATAAAAGGCATATTACTATTTGGTTCTTTAGCTAGAGAAGAAGCAGAACATACTGATAAAAAAATGAGTGATATTGATTTAATGATAATTTTTAAAGATAAAGAACTACCAGATGATCACAGTACAAGGAGCGAACTTCAATTGGAATTAATGAACTCTGCACCATCGAGTTTTGATTCGATTTGGATGACAGAAACCGAATTTAAAAATTCTGTAAAAATTAAATATGACATTTTATTAAGTGCTTTACATGAGGGAAAAATATTATTCGACCCAGATGGCTTAATAAAAGAGCAAAAACAACAGTTATTCGACGAATTAGAAAGAAAAGGTGTGAAAAAGCGAAAAAATTATTGGATTTGGCCATTGAAGCGCTTAGGTGAGGAAATTAATTGGTAATAACGGGTAATTATCTCTTAAAACAACGGGAATTATTCAGCTTGCTTTTCTAATTCTATTCTTCTATTTACCATTTCTTCTCTTAACAAATTGGATTCTTTTGGATAATAGAAAATTGAAATTACCCAGAAAAACGAACTAAAAAGCCAAAACAACAAGACTATAAAAATACCAAAGGATAATAACGAAATATTACTTTCGATCAAGGATGATAAGTATAGATTACCTATTATCCCTCCAATGTTCATCATTACCCCACTCAATGCGTTGACCGTGCTTCTCAATTCGGGCACGCAAACTTCAGAATATATTGCATATTGGTTTCCAATGTTAAAAGACGTAAAAAACATGCCAAAAAAGCCTAATAAGAACAAAAACATCCAAGAAAACAATATTTCTAAAGGAGTTGTCGTGAAGAACGGCACTAAATAAAATCCCAACAAGCATGGCACTCCAATAACAATTCCTATTATTGTTATAATGATGCGACCTTTAATTTTTCCCTTACTATAATATGAATCTCCCAATCTGCCTCCTATAATACTTCCAGGAAGCATGCCTATTCCAGTTATAACGTACAACGTCGTAGCCAACAATACTGTGTCGACATCGCCAACAATTTTAGAACTCAAATAAAAAATGGCCCAGTTTGAAAGCGATAAATTACCTATGCTAGAAAAAATAACAGAAATCAATAAAATTGTAATTGTTTTCTTCTTAAAAAGTTGGGCAAGATTAGAATAAGTGATTTTATAGTCAATTTTAAATTCCCCGTTAAAGTCTCGTAATTCTGGTTCGGCACGACCTCTTTCTGGATTAAACCCTGAAAAGGCATACTTGGTTATTGCTAAAAGTCCCAAAAAAAAGCATAATCCGTAAGTAAGACGCCATCCTATCGAGCCCACATAATTTCCTAATAACCCACCAAAAATGATTCCAGCGCCATTTCCTAATATCATTCCAATTGACATGGCTCCATACTTCTTTCCTCTCTTTTTGGGGGGAAAAAAATCACCTATTATCGAAAATCCCAGTGGCAAAAAAGCTCCTTGACCAATAGCGAAAATTACTGAGAATATAAGAAAAGAAGTAAAGTTCACCGAGAATGTGATCAAGCCACTAGCAATGACCCATATAAGGTTAGCAAATATGAACACTTTTTTTCTTGAAAATTTTTCTGAAATTTTATCGCCATAATATCCAAAAAAAATGATTGATATCGTGTTTACAGCTAAAACAATGGCGATTCGTACTCCTAGACCAAATTCAGTAGTTCCAGGAAGATACTTTAGGAAATTCCCGAGGTTTACAGGAAATATGCCAATGATGAAAAAAATGATGAAATATAGATTCCATAGTGAGTTAAAATTTTTTTTTGCTTTAACTTCAAAATTTTCGCTCATTTTTAAATTTCCAAGCAATAATTTTTATTTTACTATGTTTAATTATTATAAGAATAAATAAAATTAGAAAAAAAAAGAGTTTTATTATTTTAAGTTTCCTTATTATTATCTTCTGACTCGTTATTTTTGGGAGACGACCCGATTTTTCTTTTTAAAAAGGTATAAAAGCTCTCGTCCATTAGAATCCGGGCTTCACTTCCGATAGCACCACCCAAAGCACCTAATACAGCCCCCATGAGAATTATGATAAGCAAGATTAACCATCCAAAGTATTCAGATATTAATAGCGCTCCAAACTGATCGAGCAACACGTAGGCGTTAATCGTTATTATCTTGTATGTAATAAATATCGCCCAAAATATGACAACTCCAGCCGCACCACTTTTTGCCCCCCGCTTAATTTCTTTATGAAAATTGCCTGCAATAACGCCTGCAATTATCACTAATTGCCATATTGGAATAATGCAAAGAATTCCCGCAAGAATGGCTGCAACCAAAATACTTCTATAGAATATCTTTTTCTCATCTTCCACGTTCACGCACCTCCTGCTGCAGTAAAATATATTCTCGATTCTATGACAGTTTCAGGAAAATTATCGACTGTATTTGTAAAATATTGATAATGATACTTGCCCTGTAAAAACAAGTCTTCCAATTGATCAGCGTAGTGTTTAGAGTTTGATAGACCTCTCTGTCCAGATGGAATTACGCTTATCGAGTTATTTAAATCGTTTAGATCCACGATCATTCTCTCTGAAGAACCTCCTCTTGCATAACTTATTCTGCTTCCTAAATTTACTCCAGAGAGAGTAACAGTATATCCTTCACCATCACCTTCGTAAGGACCCTTACTAAGCGCGCCTAATCCAGACAAGTGTGTAAAATACAATTTATGAACGTCGCCCCATCTCCAAGTTGATGGATCGCTCGAGCCATAGTAACCTTCTAGCCACTCTATAGCGTCGTTTAGAGCTTTTATTATAATATCGTCTCTAGTTTCAACAGTTAATGGAGTGTCAATGTTATCGAACCATTTAGATTTATCGTCTTCTTTCATTAAATACTCCAATGTTGCTAACCGTGCGCCGTAAACCGCTCCGTAATACTCAATTTCATCGTCAAAAGTATCATCCATGAAATAATCCCTCCATTTACGATATATCGTAGGTGCTGCCAGATCTCTATCCATTACATGATTCCAATCTTCTAATTCCGTTAAAACTCTACCAATTGTCGATTGAGGGTTGGAACCGTAATATGACTCTATTGCATCAATTAAATAGGGCGTGAAGGCTTCTGCAGCGGAAGATTTGACATCTCTTTGAAGCATTATCATTTTGTCAACATCCATGAAATAATTTGCTCTTAGCACTTCGTTAATTCTTCTCGCTCTATAACCATTGGCATAGCCAGATTGTATATGTGGATATTTATATTCGGGACCAGCAATAATCTGGTTTGCAGAAGCTAAGTAATCTTGATCTGGATTTAGAGTATTCGGTAAATCTGAAAAAGAGACATACCCTGTCCATTCACCTTGTCCAATGGAACCATCGTAAGGAAAGAATCCCCATCCTGCCCTAATCGGAACTTTTCCTGTAGGTCTAATCGCGATATTACCGTGAATATCCCCATAAACTATGTTTTGGGCTAAAGTATTCCAATGTCGCGAGGCTTGATCAAAGTCGTTCCGATTTTTAGCGTAATTGAATTTGTATCCTGCTAAAAAATTATTGTATATATCGTTAGCCGTCCATTTAGAGGCAATAACGACATCTCCAAGCGTGTCAGAAGCTCCAAAATCCCGAAGATCGCTTAAAACAGGACCGTGAACCGTTTCTCTAACTATAAATTTCACGGGAGCTTGTCCCTTCACCTTAATTGTATGGGTTCTTGTTGTATAATCTGTTACTTTTCCATTGTAAATGTATTGATCTGGTCCAAATGTTTTATAGTAATACCAATCTAGAACATCATAACCTGTATTTGTAAATCCCCAAGAGACGTACTGGTTATGTCCCACGGCAACAAGTGGCATCCCTGGAATGGAAAAGCCATAAGAATTTAATCCTGTATCTTTAGAAATAATGTGGTTTTCGTACCAAACACCAGGCAAGAGCCACGCCAAATGCATATCGTTACTGAGTATTGGTTCTCCCGTGCTACTTTTGACGCCAGTTATGACCCAATTATTAGAGCCCCTATATTCTCCAAATTCCATTCGAGTCTTTTCGGATTCAATATTCTCAGCATAATTCAAGAATCTCGAAATTTCGGTTATAACCGAAGATTTAGGCTCAGATAATGGTCTAATGTTAGTAGATGATTGCGTTTCATATTCAGTTTCTGAATCTACTCCAGCAACTTTCGGGGCTTCGGGAAATCCCCCATAATTCGGACAAATTGGGATTTGATATGGTGTGGGGAGACCAAATAGCTCGTTATATAATGCAGGGCCTAATGCTTCGTAATTCAATAATCGATAAAAATCGTTATAGCTCCAAGTCATCTGTCTAGCCATTTCTTGAACTAAACATAACGAATCTAATGTTGTCCAATTAGTAGGCTCAAACCCTAAAAGTTGATATTCCATTGGTTTTTCGCTTTTATGAGTATTTAAATAATAATTCACGCCGTCAACGTACGACACCAAGTTATCGTAAAAAAATGTTTTACTTAGTGCTTGGTCTGTTTTATTAGCCCAATACTCCATTCCCATCGCAAGATTAAACTTATCTTGAGACAAATACATTTCCCCAACAACTTCTGACATCATCCCTCGAACTTGGCGACGCCACATGTCCATTTGGAAGAAACGATCTTGGGCATGACAATAACCCTGAGCGAAAAAAAGATCTTTTTCTTTTGAAGCGTAGATGTGAGGAACGCCCCATTTATCTCGATAAACGGTAACATCGTCCTCTAACCCGGGAATAACAAGGCGTTCTTCGGGAGGAATTTCTCCGGTTGAATTCCAAAGACCATAACCAGGAAATAAAAGTCCTCCAAGTGCAGGAATTATTCCTAAAGGAATTGAAAATATTGTTACGACAAGTATTGTTAGAACGATTGTAGTAGAAAATCTTCTGTGCTTTTTCTTATCTAAGAATTTATTTACTTTTTCTCTAATATTTGTAGTTATTTTCATCTTTTTTCAAATAGATTTATTATTATTCTTAATTTCAATCTAAAAATATATAAAACTTTTGAATGATTGATTTTATTAAATCTAATAAAAAAAGGAAAACCTTGAGATTAAAAAATGAAACCTCCAATATGTTGCATTTGCGATAACAAATTGCTTGATATGGATGATGGAGGATTGATTTATTTTAAAAAAAGGCCTTCCAATCTTCAATGGGATGAAAGAATGGGAAAAAAGGGGATGGTTGGACATCCACCATATGCAAAATGGTTTTGCAAGGAACATTACGAGAAAGCTAACGACTTTAAGCATTTGCCCGTTGATGAAGCTATGAAAATTTTAAAATATTAATTAATAATTAAAAAAATTTGGTAATTAAAACTTGAAAACAATCGGTCTTATCGGGGGGATGAGCTGGGAGTCATCCCTTGAATATTATAGAATTTTAAACGAGCTCGTAAAGGAAAAATTGGGTGGATTTCATTCTGCTAAATGCATAATGTATTCGGTTGATTTTGAAGAAATTGAAAAATTAATGAGCAATGATGAATGGGATAACATTGCCAAAATAATGGTAGATTATGCTCAAAGATTGGAAAAAGCAGGCGCAGAGATAATTCTTATATGCACGAATACAATTCATAAAGTTGCCGGTGCTGTTGAAATTAATATTAATATTCCATTACTTCACATTGCTGATGCAACGGCAGAAAAAGTTAAAGAAAAAGGCTTTAAAAAAGTAGGTCTTTTAGGAACCAAGTTTACAATGGAAGAAGACTTTTATAAAGGCAGATTGACTATAAAACACGGCATTAATGTCATGATACCAAATCTAAAAGAAAGACAAATCGTTCACGATGTAATTTTTGACGAGTTATGTTTAGGCGAAATAAAAGAATCTTCAAAAGTAAAATACGTGAATATTATAAAAAATCTTGTAGATAATGGTGCTGAAGGAATTATTTTAGGTTGTACAGAACTTCCTCTGTTAATCAAGCAGGAAGATGTGGAGATTCCGCTATTTGATACAACAGAAATTCACGCCCAATGTGCAGTTGATAATGCTATTGATTAATCTAAAAGAAAATAAAAAAATGAATCTTATAACATTTGTATTTAATGATAATTATTTTCAACGCAAATTTAAAATCTGCCTGACATCATCAGGTTTAGCAACTTCTCTTCCTGCCATTTTGACTAATTTTGCTGCCCATTCAACTTGTTCATAGCTTCCTTTTGATAATGAACCGTCAGGATTGCGTATGTTATCTTCCAATCCTACTCGAAGATGACCTCCTTGAGATGCTGCAACCATGTTGCATTGAATAGAATTCTTAGCAACACCTCCTACGACCCAGGTCGAATTTTTAGGCGTAATATTTCTAAAATGAGCGAGATTTTCCAAAGAAAAGGGGATTCCCCCGAGAACTCCAAACACATATTGCACGTGCAGCGGCACCTCAAGGATATTTCGTCTTTGAAGAAAAAGAACGTTAAACATCCCTGATTCGCTAAAGAGTTCGATTTCGGCCCTAATTTGGAGTTTTTTAATTACTTTTGCGATTTTTTGGATCATTTTAAATCTATGTTCATACGTGAATTCTCCTTGAACCCTTCCAGTTTGCCAGTTACCAAACGCAAAGTTCATGGTTTCAACATTAAGTGAGCATATTTCAGGTTTTAATAATTTAATTGCCCCCGTTTTTTCTTGAAAATTTATTCCTGGACCCGTTGTTATATTTATAATGATTTCAGGAGACTTTCCCTTAATTTCGTCAATAATCATCCTATATCGTTCGGGATCGTGGGTTTGAAGTCCTTTATCCGTTCGGGCGTGAATATGGACAACTGAAGCGCCCCTTTCAAAGCATTTTTTTGCATCAGCAGCATATTCTTCAGGAGTATATGGTGTGTTAGGATTTTGCTCTTTAGTTGTTCTGCCTCCAACTAACGCTGCTGTAATAATTGTTTTTTTACTCAAATCATTCATTTTAAACCTACTCTATTTCTTTTAAAATTTAATATTATTAATATTGAAGAAAATAATTAAAATTTAATTATATTTAATATCACATTTTACTCAAATGCGCTTTGGTTTTAAAACAATAGCTGGCTTAGTTATTTCAGAATAAACGAAATTTGAAGCTTCTTTAATGTCCCCTTATTTAAACTCCAATTCTTCTAGCGTTCCTGCGTCAAAAGCCCTAGTCCGACAAGATTTAACGCAAACAGGCTGTTTATTATCCCTTTTTCTATCTATACGAAAATTGCATTACTATAAGCCATTAAAATATTTTATATTTTTCTTTTTACTATTAATACTATAAATTGTTAAAAAGAGAATGAAATGATCGATTTAAATATTAATGAAAAGCAATTAGAAGCAACCACCGAAAGATTGCGCGAAAGGAACATTATTCTTCCTACTTTTGAACAAATGAAGAATCCTAAGCAGAAAATACCAAATAGTATCAAAAAAGACTTATCTTCAATTGGTTTATGGGAGATTCATAGTCGTAATTTATTCCGTATTACGTGGAAAAATGAACCCATGCCTCAGGGAGGAGATTTTCGTGAGCTACCGAATTATATTGAACTACCTCGCGAATTAACGGGAGTAAAAGCGCGAATTATTGGGTTGGTAGGAAAATGGTTCCCTACGGGTGCTCACAAGGTTGGTGCCACTTACGGGTGCCTTATACCACGATTAATAACGGGTCAATTCAATCCTATTGTTCAGAAGGCGGTTTGGCCATCTACAGGAAATTACTGTCGTGGAGGCGCGTACAATTCTAAATTACTGGCCTGTGAATCAATTGCCATACTTCCAGAGGAGATGAGTAAAGAACGTTTTGATTGGTTAAAAACGGTTGCAGGAGAAATAATTATAACTCCAGGTGGAGAAAGCAATGTAAAAGAGATTTACGATAAATGTCATGAATTAATGGAAAGTCCAAGAGGTAAAAGAGGTGAAATTCTTATATTCAACCAATTCAGCGAGTTTGGTAATTATTTATGGCATTACGAAATAACAGGCCACGCAATGGAAGATGTTCTAAAAAAAGAATTACGTGGCGATTGTTTTAGAGGCGTAGCCCTTACTACAGGGTCTGCTGGAACAATTGGATGCGGGGATTATTTAAAAAAAATTCATCCTACATCTAAAATTGCTGCTGGAGAAGCCTTGCAATGCCCCACAATGTTATTGAATGGCTATGGAGCGCATCGAATTGAAGGTATTGGCGATAAACACGTACCTTGGATTCAAAACGTGAAAAATATCGACATGATCATTGCAATAGACGACAATGATGCAATGGCATTAATACGCCTTTTTAACGAACCAGTTGGTCAAGATTACTTGGTTGATATGGGAATACATGAAGATCTTATCAATCAACTAGAACTCTTAGGAATATCAAGCGTAGCTAATGTTTTAATGGCAATCAAAATGGCTAAATATTTTGAAATGGATGAAAATGACGTTATTATTACTATTTTTACGGATTCAATGGAATTATACCAATCTCGATTACGTGAAATGCAGGAAAAGTTTGGTAATTACAGGGAATTAGAAGCCGCTGTAGATTATCAATCCATTCTCCTTGGACAAAAAATTGATGCCATGATGGAGCTTAATTATCTCCAAAAGCGAAGAATCCACAATTTAAAATATTTTACTTGGATAGAGCAGCAAGGTAAAACTCTCGAAGAATTAGATAGACAGTGGTATGATTATCGTGATTACTGGAACTCAATTCAATCAAAAGTCGAAGAAATTGATAGTCTTATTGAGAAAGTAAATAATAAAGTAGGAATTCTTTAATTCTTTTTTTTTTCATGAACCAATCCAAGAAATCACATGCATGAATCCTTCTGATTCAGGGATATCGGGTTGAGCGAACTCCCATTTACCTTCCATTCCCAATTCTTTTGCACTGAGATCAAAATGACACACCGCAATCCCAATATCTAAGCGTTGAAACGGATAATAACGCTTATCTTCCGATCGAACAATGTAAAAATGGAAAATATTTTTATTAGATTCTTTAACTATTCTCCAAGGTTGTTTATTACTGGCAGAAGGTCCAAGTCGTACCATTTCCAATAAAGTATAATGATCTCCCGCTTTTTCTTGAACAAGGGGTTTTGAAAAATTATTTTCAAAAAAGAGCCGATCCCATGGATATCGTTTATCAGCTTTTATAAAAGTTCGGATCATCTTCTCCCTAGCACGCCTTTTTTCAGCGAGATAACCAATCGGAGTAATGGCAGGAACGATTTCGTTTGGAGTGCTATTAATTTTAGAGGCAAAAAGGCTTTGATTAAAAAAGCCCCCCAACCAACAAGTGCCTAATCCCATATCAGTAGCCGATAAAATTATTGCTTCCATCATGTATCCGTAATTTTCTCGATCGTATTTTGTTTTTTCCACGGCTCCTACAACGAATTCTTGTGCTCCCTTGATTATGCCATATATTCCTATTTTTTTCTTTTCGTTGGGAGCAAATTCAGGCATGCCTATGAGTTCAAATCGGCATTTTCCCGATTCTTCGCTAAATGGGCTTGTAAAATTTTTGAATTCTAACAATTTATTTAAATTTTCCCTTATATCATTTTCAAGTGGTTGACCAGAATAGGTCCTCCAAGATGTGCGTTCTCTAATAATGTCCGTTATAGGTTTAGAGAATTTCATAATTTTATCAATAAGTAAATTAATAATTTTTTTTGTTTTTAATTTTATTTTATGATTATAGTAATATGTATCTTTCGAAATCTAAATGTTTTACCGCATTTCATGTCTTGGAAAAGCTTCCATGAAATCCTTGTTTAAAATGAGCTATGAAATTATCAAAATAAATTAAATGTGAATCAAAAACGAATAAGCAGATTACAAATACTTGACTTAAATCTCAGTTTTTTATTTAAATAAGAATAAATATAAGGAGTTATCATAATAGAAATAATTTCTTTTGGAATCGTGTTAAAAATAACCGAGACCTTTTTAGCAAAACATTATCGCAGAATGTTCGAAGTATTCGTTAATATACTTACTTATATTGGTGTGTGGGTTCACTCAGGTAAAAATTTATTTATATCTTAAAATATTTTTTCTTAACATCCGTCTATCCACGCGATCATTGGTTTTTTCTCGCCAATTTCCCAAGCGAGTTTTCATGTCTTCAAGGATATCTGTATTATCTTTATTATCCATTAAATTACTTAATTCGTAAGGATCATCTTTCAAATCGTAAAGTTCGTCCATATCATCATCATTCCACACGTATTTGTATCGATCAGTTACGATTAAACGACCTAAATGTTTTCCAGCATGTCCATGTGTCTGACACATTAAATCATCGCGCCAATCAATATCTTTTTGGGTGGACAATGGCAATAAACTTTGGCCATCAATAGAATCATCAAAGCCAGTTCCAGCAACATCAAGAAAAGTGGGTGGCAAATCAAGATTACTAACGAGTTCATCAATTAACAGCCCAGCAGGAATTTTATTTGGGTATTTAATTACCATTGGAATGTGGACCATTTCCTCAGGCATGTAAAAGTTCTTGTCAAAATGTCCGCCGTGGCAGGCAACAGCATCGCCGTGATCTGCGGTCCAAACTACTAATGTATTGTCCGCGAATCCAAGATCGTCAAGGGTTTTCAGAATGAGTCCCCCTGCCTCGTCTATAAGAGTTTGTTGAGCATAATTGAGAGCTAAAATTTTTTGCCATTCAGGCCAAGGTAAAGGATTAGGGTATATAATTTTACCTTTATCATTCAAAGGTAAATTAAATTCCCATCTATATATTGCTGGCTTATTTTTTAAGTCATCTCGAAAATTAGGATATTCTAATATGCTCTCGGGATCGTACAAATCAAGGTACTCTTGACTAGCAAAATAAGGTTGATGTGGCCCCCAAAAATCTACTCTTAGATGAAAAGGCTGCTTAATTCCAGATGTTGAAATTTGTGTTAGCTTGTCGCATGCAAGACTCGCCAAGAAAAACGCTTCGTGCGTTTCTTTAGGTGTAGTCATAATACCAGTTGCATGCTCGTTGCACCAATCGCGACTTGGAGTGTAAAGCTTCCCTTCCCTCATATCTTTAACTTTAACTTGCGGCCAAAAACTACGCTGTATCCGAACCTGAAATTGAGGCAAATCGTTTTTCTTTAAATACTCTTTATATTCTGGTTTCGTGTAAGGATTATTATAACTTTCATAGCTAAACCCTTCACACTGGTGATCGTGCGCAGTTCCAGGTCCAGCGTGCCATTTTCCGAAATAATAATTTTTATATCCTGCTTCTGCTAGCTTGTCTAAGTAAGTTTCTCGATCAAAGGGATGGTTAGTGTCATTTTTTATTTCACGATGGTTGTGTGGAAATAGACCAGTTAACATTGAGCGCCTTGCAGGACCACATAAAGGACATGCGGTATAAGCTAGCGTGAACTTTACACCTTCAGCAGCGAGTCTTTCAAAATTAGGACGCTTTATTTTTGGTCCCCCAGCCATTTCACCATGGTCGTAGTAAGCCATGTGGTCGTTTAGAAGAAAGATTATATTTGGTTTTTCCATGTTGTCATTCTCACTTTATTTAAAATTTAAAAAAAATGATAAACGAGTGATAATGTAAAATGAAATTTTTCCTTAATTTTTAATTCTTTCCTAAATTTTTACAGACAATGAGAAACGCAATATGCTTCGGTCTAGTAGGATATGGACTTCATGCTAGCGGTACTATAATGGAACTAAAAGACCATCCAAATTTAAAAGGTCGGACAAAATTTAAAGCTGGGTTTGATCCTGACCCGATAGCCAAACAAAACATGGAAAAAGTTGGTCAATTTAAAGTATCTGAGACTTTTGAAGATTTATTGGACACATCTGGACTTGATGCAATTCTTATCAATAGCCCACCTCAATATCACGCCGATCAAGTGGTTGCAGCTTTAGAATCTGGATTTCATGTATTTTCTGAAGTTCCGATGGCGATTAAAGAAAACGATGTTGAAAGAATTATCGTAGCAGAAGATAATTCAAGTAAAATTTATCAATTAGGTGAAAATTATTGCTTTT
>JAUXAJ010000261.1 GCA_030620005.1 Promethearchaeota archaeon
GATAATTTCCAGAAAAATCTCTCCATCTAAGTCTTATCCCCCTTTTTCTTCTTCTTGGGTTTTTCCTTAGCCTTCTCTTTAGGTTTATCTTTAGGTTTCGCTTTAGGTTTCGCTTTAGGTATTGTATTTAAGAATTTTTCAAATTTCTTGGTAATTTTACCGCGATAGTAAGGTATTCCACCGGTTTTATCTTGAAATTCCTTATGAATTTTTAATTTCCATTTGAGAAAGGTTTGTGTTTCTTTACTGTTCCAAGTAGCTTTTTTGCCAGTTACTTTTTCAAAAACACCTATTTCAAGGTCAGAAGGCCCAGATAACTTTTGTTTTTTAGGTTTAATTTGCTTTTTTGGCGATTCTGGTTTAAGGAAATCTGCGATTTTAATAATCTCTTGGCAATTATAAACATTACCTCTATTATCACTGAAGTATGGAAGGTCAAAGCTATCTAAATAAATCGCAAAATCGAAATAGTTTGTATGGTCGAGCTCAGGTCCCTGGTATTTAGTAGTGAGTACAATGATGTCCTTATCTTTGGAAAGGGTGATGATATTTCTTCTGTATTCAGAGTGTTGATATAGCGTGATTTTTTCAAAATCATTAATGGAGTTTATTATTTTAATCTGGTCCATAGTTTTAATTTGAGTATCATATTCTTCTAGCTTTTTGTTATTAATTAATGCATTAAGCACAATTAAGGAATATTCTTCGTCTTTATCGAGTGTCATTGCTAAGAGAGCTTTTATAAATTCTTTTATATGATTCCATTCTGACGCTTGAGCGATTCCAATGATTTCCTTAGATATGGTTTCAGACATTTTTTCTTTTCCCGGATTAAATTGGGCATGCTAATATAATTAATGTATATGTGCTTAATGTATAAATAATCTCTCTTCATGATGAATAAAATTACTGATTATTATGTGTTTGGATACCGAAATTAATATTTTCCATTTTAAAGTTTGATAAAATTTTTAGAAACAAAATCATTACAATACTTTAGCACGTGATTAGTGAATTTACCCATGAAAATATTAATTACACACCCAGGATCGGCACACTTGGACGATTTTTTATCTTCGTGTTTGGTGGTCTATAAGAGTGGTGATATTGAGGAAATACATCGCAGAGAACCAACAAATGAAGAGATCAATAACCCATCAATATGGAAGCTTGATGTAGGAAATAAGCACGACCCTGACGTTAAATGTTACGACCACCATCAATTTGTAATGAATGATTGCACTCTATCGCTTTTACTAAAAGATTGGGAATTGTGGGAAAAATCATTAGAAGTCCACGGTTGGCTCAAGATAGTCCTTGCAAAGGATTCTAAAGGACCTAAAGAAGTCCTTAACATCTTGAATATATCTTATACGGCGTTAATAAGCTTAGATTCTTTTATTGAGAGATGCATGTTGGATCTTTTTGAAAAGAAAGAGATAATTAAGAGAAAAAATGCCATATTTTCATTCATGAAGTTAATAGGCAAGCAATTTTTTAAGCAAATTGAGGATTATTTTAACACCTTGAAGGAAATAGAAGGTAAAATTGAATTCAAGAAAATAAAAGATGTTCCTGTTATTTTTTGTTTTAAAAATATCAAACCTTCAAACATGTTAGTGCGCATTTTAAATAAGAAGAAACGTGAGATATGGAAGGATGAAAGAGGTGGCATCATAGTTTATCCAAATAATCGCCCTCATGGAACGATTGGATTACGGAGATACGATGATGATAGGAGAGTAGATTTTTCTAAAATAGCTAAATTTGAAAAAGTGAAGTTTGCTCATCCACAAGGTTTTTTTGCGTCTCTTGAACCAATGTCAGATTACGAACTAGAACAATACATTAAGGGAGCAATTAAGGGAAAATAAGATTGGCGAAATATTTACTGAAGAATACATGGGACTAAAGAAGGATTTGTCAATATTTTGGGATTTTGCACGATTTTAACCGTTTTTTTTGGTTGGGAATAAAAATAAAAATCCCAAAAAACTTTAATCATGGCATAATGTTTTAATTATGGGAATGTTTTAATAATAAGGAGTTGATTGATTTTGAAGATAAATACTGAAATTAGAAAGGTTGATTCTCAAGGAAGAATCGTATTACCACATAAATGGAGAGAAAAGGAGTTAAAAGAAGGGAATGAGGTAATTATTATTGAGGATGAAGGAATTCTCAAGATAATACCAAAGAAAAAAGTTGATTTGACTCAGTTTTTTGATTCTTTAGAATATGACGATGATCTTATAGCTAAACTTGAGGATTGGTCCGATTTTGAAAATTCTCTTTCAAACAAGAAATATAGGTAAAATTAAAATGATATACTTGGATGCTAATATTTTTATTTACGCTTTTTTTAAACCAAAAAAAGGGAAGGCTTTATCAGACAAAATAAAATGGTGCAAAGAGGAAGCAAAAAAGATAGTTCAGAAGATCAATGAAGGCGAAAGTGATTATTGTATCTCCTTAATTCAATTATCCGAAGTAGTTAATCTCTTAAAAAATGTCATGTCTTGGGAAGATTTACAATCATTTATCATGGGATTAATTTCAAATAAGTCAATAGAAATCATGGAAATAACAAAAATGACATATATCAATGCAGTTAATAAAATAAACGAATATAACATGGATTCTAACGATATTTCCGCATATTTACTAATGAGGGAGAATAAAATTAAAAAAATCTATACATTTGATCGTCATTATGAAAACTTACCTTATATAACTTGCTTACCTCAAATCCCGAAGGAATTTATATGATTAAAAATTTATTTCGTCTTGAATTTCTTGCCATAAATCATCTTTTTTCTTTTTTGAACTTTTCTGAACTATAAAATTAATTTTATATGATGTACTTTTTTGAACTTTTCTGAACTATAAAATTAATTTTATATGATGCAGTTTATAATAAACCAGATGAATTATGGGTACTAACAGCAGAAATATCTCCAAAAACATTTGAAGTTTCTAAATTTTTTCCGGTTAAGGTTATTTACGGAAAGATTAAGCAATAAGGGTTTATTCAATAATCGGTATTTTATCAAAAAAGCCAATAACTAGTAGTATTAAGATAATTGTGCATAAAAACAGTTCAAGAAATCCAAATGGTATGAATAGCATTGTCAATATCATTGTAAGTCCCAGACTAATAACGCCAATGTAAAATCCCCAGATAAGATTTCTAAAAATACCTATTGTTGCAAAAATTCTCATGAGGGTAAAGCTAATGAATAAAGGTAGAAAAGAAATTGGTTGATCTTTTAGGAGTTGCTGGATTTGAGGAATATTAATTCCCATGTCAAGGTAAATATTTGGAACAAGATTAAGAACAATTAGGAGTATAAAAACGCAATCAGAGATTTCAATTATTGAATATATCATGAAACAAATTCCCGCTGAATATAAACACTTGTTCTCCTTAATTTTATTATCAACTCCCGTGAGCTTTAAACGATTAGAGGTATCTGAAGTATTCATCATTATCAATTTATAACATGTAATTTTTTATTAAGAAAGTTCATGATTTCTTTTTCTAAGTTTTGGGAACAATGCACCAGTTCTTTTTTGATATTCGCGATATTTTTCACCGAAGCGTCTAACCAGGTCTTCTTCTTCATAGTGAATCATGATCGGCGTATAAATAAAAATAAATAATGCGGAGATAAGAACTAAAAACCACGAATTAAATGCGAAGCCAAGTGCGATAAAAGTAGGAAATTCTCCTAGTGTTTGGGGATGACGGATATATTTATAAATTCCGCCGTACATATCTGTATCTTTAGATGGGCTAAGAGTTTCAGATCCTGCAGCTTTAATCCCTAAGAACATGATGATGATACACGGAAAAGCAATGCAAATTGCTACGATAATTCCTATCCATGTATTGGGATGAATAATCCATGAATCAACAATTGGGAGTGGAAACCAAATCCAGAGAATCAGATTAATTACAGAGGTTAATTCAAAAAATCCTCCTATACTGCGTAATTTTTTGCAATCATTCCATGCCTTTTCTCCACGTTTTTCTGCTCGTTTTACGGGTTGAAGGCTGAGAAGGTAAAAATAACCCATCATTATGAATGAGATAATGAGAAAACTAAAGTTTATTATCGCAATGATCATTTTTACATCGCTCCTTACAAAATTTACGTTTTATTAATCAATCTAAAGATTTTCATGATATTTAAAATTGTTTAATGTGGAAAAGAAATCCACAAGATTTTATTCAATATTGTTAAGATTCATGATTGCTTAATTTTTCAAGTAAAGAAAATTAGTTCATCTTAATAATATTGATTTTTTTTATAATTATATGATTTAATAATTGAATATAGGAGAATTAAAAATGTCTAAAGAAAAAAAATTCGAGCATATCAAAGTAGAATTGCCTAGAAAAATTGATAAGGATGGAAATGTAATTAAAGAAGGTATCGATGGAAATTACTCGGTGATTTCGATTAATCGCCCTGATAAATTAAATGCGATTCAACTCAAGACTATTAAAGAAATAGCTGAAGCATTGGAAGACATGGAACTATCTTCTGACGTTCGATGCGTCGTTTTACGGGGAGTTAAAGATTATACAAAAAAACCATCGTTTTCGACTGGTGCGGATTTAAGTGCCCCGATGGACCCTCGAATAAAACCAAACATTCCAGCCCACATGACACTTCTAATTCATCAATATCATAAGTGTTTCGATTCAATTGAGGCGTTCCCTAAACCCGTAATTGCGGCTGTGGATGGTTATGCTTTAGGAGGCGGCTGTGAATTAGCGTTAGCTTGCGATATTATTATTGCTAGTAATAAATCAGTGTTTGGCTTTGCTGAAATACAAAGAGGTATTTTACCGTCTGGAGGAGGCACTCAAAGGATGGTCAGACATATAGGATTGGCTAGAACCACGCAAATGCTTTATTTCGGAGAACATCATCCCGCACAACAAATGTACGAGTGGGGATTGGTAAATTTTATTACCGAGAACGACAAGTTCGAGGAGAAAGTCCACGAAATCGCAAAGAGATTAGGAAATTCGGCAACCACTAGTTTAATGGTAATTAAAAAATGCATAAAATTTGGCTCCCAAGTACCCCTAAACATCGGATTACAGTTCGAACAATTAGGATTTGGTGTAAATTCTGCGGCCAAGGACGTTACAGAAGGGATCAGGGCGTTTCTAAGGAAGAAAGAACCTAATTTCAAGGGTTCATGAATTCTCTAATGAGCCTAGACCATTTGCGTTATCTACGATTCTACTGCCTAAACTACTGACTTTAGGCAGTAATAGTTCATTAGCTAATTATTCACTCATAATAATAATTCGGAAAATCAAATGACCATGTGAATTTATTAAGTATTGAAATGAAAAATAATAAGTATACAAGCATTAGAGTTGTTTTTAATGAAGCCTGAGTTAGAATTTCCAAGTAATTACATTGAAAGATTCATTCAGATGAAAAAAGCGGGAATTAATCTCGGAGTTAAAAAGCACGGAAGATCGTCCTATTATGAATATACTGAAGAAAATCTTTGGCGTAATGATTTATTAGATGATATATACAAGATCGGGGAGAATATTATTGGATACATAGAAAACAATAAATTATTAAAAGATAAATCGTTCCATGGTAAAAAAATCGTCTCAATCGATATTGAAACGACAGATTTTATTCCTAAGGCTCGAGAAGGATTTGTAAATATTTTGGGATTAACATGTCTCGATTTAAGAAATGCTTCAGAAGGAAATATTGAGCTCATTATTTATCAAACTTTTAACATGCTAAGAAAAAAAGAAGACGCTCATCGTTTAATTCAATTGGCCTGGGATTATATCGACGATGCAGATATTCTTGTAGTATTTAACAAGAGTTTTGACGTGCAAATTCTTCAGTCGATAATTGATAATTACAGTCTAAGTTATAAGTTCCCGGAAAATATTGTTGACATGAGAGATTACTTTAAAAGTCTCAGAGCCTTAGAAAGTCATCTGAAAGACCTAGTAGGATTTGAAAGGACTCATTCTGAGAAAGGACATTACAAGGAATACTACAAGCTTTTTAAAGGGCAAGGAAGTAAGGGTGTTAAAAAAAAGATTGAGCCAATAGGTGTATATAATTTAATGGATACTTTAACTCCGTTGTTTGCGTTTCTATTGATGAGCGAATAGATGGTGTCACTTTTTAAAAAAAAGTTTAATATATCTATAATACCATGATTAAACACCAATCCGTGGGTTTTCTTGCCTTAAATTTTAAAAAAATAGTACTTGAAAATTTATCTGAATTGTATTTTCTTTTTTTAGTTTTAAACATTCAAGCAGAGTCGAGCTTTTTTAAGGTACCTAATTCATGGTGAAAATTTTAATTAATGATTCAGTATTAATACATGCCTACATCTTTGATAAATTATAAAGATAGAATTAACATGAAAAAAAAACATAAGATTTGAGGAATACAGAATGTCTTCATACAAATATAAAGTCGTTTTAACTGGAGAAGGTGCCGTTGGCAAGACGAGTCTTGTTAATCAATTTATTCACCATCAGTTCAATAAAAAGCAAGAGCAAACCGTAGGTATTGACATTTCAGCAATGACTGTGGAGTACGCTCCTGGAGATCTTGCCACACTCTCTATTTGGGATATTGCCGGGCAACAACGTTTTGAATTTATTCGGAACACCTTTTATAGAGGTGCAACAGGTGCTTTGCTTGTTTTTGATCTGTCGAGAGAACAAACGTTCGTTAAAACAAGAGAATGGCTATCAGATATCCGAAAATTAGTCGGAAAAAATATACCCTTTGTTTTGATCGGGAATAAGGCGGATTTACTCGAGGACGTTGGCGATGTCGTCGATCGAGACGAGGCTCGCGCTTTTGCAGAAAACGAAGATAGCATATACATTGAAACTTCTGCAAGAACAGGGGATAATGTAGAATGGGTCTTCAAGGAATTAACTCGTCGCATAATCGTTTCTAAAACACAAGATTAATAAGAACTTGTTATAACCACATCTCGTTAAATGCTGCCCAATTTTAACATGCTATTTTTAATAAATTATTAATCATTTAGGGGTATAACACCTTTTAGGTGATCATTGAATTTAAGTTTTTACTCATGGCCGCTTAGAACGGTTTGAACTAAAACTCGCTTGTTTTCAAGTATTTTATACCCTATTTTTTTCTTTTTGTTGTTTTTCATTAAATATTTATACAGGGGGCGCC
>JAUXAJ010000304.1 GCA_030620005.1 Promethearchaeota archaeon
TATTTGTTTACGATTTAACGCCAGAAAAAACAAAAGAGCTCAAAGAGAAATTAAAAGAATTAAACCTATAAATTTTTTTATATTTTTTTAATTTCTGTTTAATTTTTAAGTAATAAAAGGAACGAAATCTAACGATTTTAAGAAAACAAATCTAACTTTTATAAGATGAACAACATTCATGTGAAAAAGTGGATGATTCTTTACCAGATATGGTGGATGCCGGACTTAACTTCATTCACGCATTAAAGTCTGCTGCTGGCGTAGATTTAACAGATGTAAAAGAAACTTTAGGTGATCGACTCTGCTTTATGGGAGGATTGAATTCTCAATAAAAAGATACCACCTAATGCGCACATTATTACTATAAATAAAAGATCATGCAAAAACTTTAAATAAAAATCTATTAATTTGTGAAATGATTGTTTAAATGTGAAAGGAGGTAAATAAAAATTGAATAAAAAAGGAGAAAAAATCAAAAAGTTAAATATCTTTCTATTATTTTACAATTAAAAAAAATTTTATGAATAATTTTAATTTTTAAGGTGGATAGCGTTAAAATCGTAAAAATTGGGATGGTAATGTTCAATGACGAACGAGTTCATGCTCACAAGGATACGAATCCAATAAACCGACAGATTCTTGAAAATTGGAAGGAGATAATTGAGAACAATGTCAAATATAAAGATGGTTCTAATCCTGAAATAGTGCTTGGAAGTGAAATTATTGTTTCGCCAAAATTAGCTCGTCAGATAGGGGAAGAACTTCATAATGCTGGTGTGAAAATTGTAATTATTGCACATAATACTTGGCATTACCCATACAATATTTGGCCTTTTATTAATACAGTTGGTAGAAATAAACCTATATTGCATTTATCAAATAATGATGGTTCTTTTCCTGGCAATGTAGGTCTCTTAGCCCAAGATGGAGCCATGAGACAATGTGGCTTTAAAACGCATCGTATCGTGGGAGATATTAATGATAAAAAAACCCGACAAAAACTCTTCTCTTGGATATATGCCGCTGAAGCATATGCTAGCATGCATAATCAAGTTTATGCCTCTTATGGTGAAATGTCAATGGGAATGGAAACTGGAAGATTTCATTTAATACCGATAATTAAAACTTTAGGATTGTCGCTTCGAAGTCAAGATCAACTATTACTTATAGAGAAATCTAAAGAAGTAGACGAAGAAGAAGTTAATAAGGCGGTTAAATGGTTTGAAGGTTTATTGGGAGAACGCTTAAAATATGATGGAAAAGCTTTAACACCTGAGAAGTTAAAGAGACAAATTCGACTTTACCTTGCAATGAAAGCTCGGAATGAAGAGATGGGTTTCGATTTATGTGGAATTAAAGGACAAATTGAATTATCTACATGGTATTGTGTTGGAGACGTAGCTGAAATGATTAGCAACGATCCCTACGATTGGAATGGTTCAAAAGAACCAATAGTATGTTCAACGGAGGCAGATTCTTTTGCTGCGATAACAATGCAGATATTAAAATATATTACTGGTGGTTTACCTTCCCTCTTCATGGATGTGAGGTTATATATTCCTGAGATGGATATATGGGATTTATGCAATTCAGGAAATCATTCAAGTTGGTATGCCGAACAGAGTGATGATCCTAAAAAAAATTTTAAAAAAATTTCTTTTCATCCTGCTTTGGAAATGTATTTTCCAGGAGGAGGTGCTTCTGTCGAATTTGATGCTAAACCAAGTGAGATGACCTTCTGCAGGCTCGGTATTTGGGAAGAAAAAATATACATGACAATTATTCTTGGTGAATGCGTTGAATTGCCTGCTGAAAGAAGAAAAGAAATTAATCAAATGACTAATCCCACGTGGCCACATGTTCATGCCAAATTCAAATGTTCTTACGAAGAATTTATTAATAACTTTCTATGTAATCATATTTTAGCCGTACCTGGAAATAAGGTTCAAGAATTAATATATTATTGTGAAATTGCGGGTGTAGCTCCAATTTTGCTTGGTGACGCTAAAAAAGAAAGAGAAGTTCCAATTTGGGAACAATTAGGAAAATAAATAAATAAATAAAGGTAATGAGAAATGAGTGATGACTGTTTAATAGGATGTGATATTGGGACATCCGGTACTAAATCGGTAGTAATGAATACTTCTGGTAAAGTGTTAGGCTCTCATTATATCGAATATCCATTAATTACCACAGGTCCTGATAAAGAGAAATTTCATATTGGCGTAATGGCGGAACATAGGCCTGAAGAAGACTACTGGTATGCGGTAAAAGAGACCATGAAGATTGCAATTAAAGAAGCAAAAAAAATAGATAAAAATTTTTCAGAAAAAGATGTTGTTGGCATAAGTGTTTCAGAATTATCTCCCGTATTAATTTTAGTTAACAAGGATCATGAACCATTACAAAATGGACATATTTGGATGGATAGACGGGGAGTTGAGCAAGTAAAAGTTGTAGAAGATAAATTAGGATACGATCATGTATTTAAGAAATCCGCTAACTGCATAGATCCATATTTTGGCGTGATAAAGCTCCTGTGGGAAAAGAATAATCGCCCAAAATTATACGAAAAGGCTATTGCTTTTCTAAATGCCAAAGATTATGCGAATATGAAATTAACGGGAAATATTCACGTGAAAGATTATTCCAATTGTACGTTGGATGGTATCGTTTTTGATGCCGTGAAGAGAAAATGGGATGAAGATGATATTGAAATACTTGGTCTGGATAGATCTAAATTCCCTGACGCTTTTGCTTGTGACGAAGTCATAGGGGAAATAAATGATCAAGCGTCAAAAGAGATTGGACTTCCAAGAGGAATACCCGTGGTGGCCGGAACAGTAGATTGTAATGCAGCTTGGATAGCTAATAAAGTCGTGGATGTAGGCGATAATTGTTTAGTAATGGGCACTGCAGGAGTATGGGGATGCGTGCACGAGGAACCCAAATTTACGGATAAAATGATTACTATCATTCATACTGCAGATTCAAGAAAGAAATACACAACTTTGGCGGCAATGGTAGCATGTGGATTTAACATGCGATGGTTCCGAGATCGGTTAGGCCAAGAAGAAATCAGGGAAGCAAAAAAAAGAGGAATTAATCCGTATCAGGTAATGGATGAAAAAGCTGAACTCGCTCCTTTAGGTTCCGAACGTCTAATTTTTCTTCCTTATTATATGGGGGAAAGAACACCTATATGGGATACGGAAGCTCGAGGACTCTGGTTTGGACTCAGCGACCATCATACTAAAGCTCATATAATCAGGGCCATGATGGAAAGCGTTGGGTATGGAATTAGACAATGTTATGAAATTACAAAGAATTCAGGATTGTATATTAATCCGACCATGATGTTAGGAGAAGGTGGAGCCAAATCTGCAATCTGGCGTCAAATCATTTGCGATATTTGTAATGTAAAAGGCAAATTCATTACAGAAGCTTTAGGAGCTCCTGTTGGAGATGCGATTTGCGCTGGAGTTGGAGTTGGTCAATTCTCTGATTATAGCGTCGTAAAAAAATGGGATTCTCCCTATGAACTTATTGAACCTAACGAAAAAAATCATAAAAAGTATACGAAATTGTATGAAATATATTTAAAATTATATCCATCGAATAAAGGTTTATACAAGGAACTAGCTTTTATAGACCTTTAAATAATTTTTTTTCTCTAAAAGTAAGCATCCTAAATTTTGGATTTTTATTGTAAAGTTTTGTGAAGTTATTGGTTTAGAACCAAAATATATCAACACATATATGGCTACTTGTTCTTATACTAATGAAGAGACTCCAATAAGTCGAATTAGATGGTGAAATATGGATATGACGATGAAAAAGGAAAGAGAGTAAAAATTCCAAGATTAACAATATTAAAAAATAGACAATTAATGCTAACTTTTCTTTTAGGTATTTACGATGGAGATGGGTCACTCGGTTTAAACAAATATGTAGGCGGTAAAATGACCATTTCTCCAAACATTGTATCTTCCGATAAGGGATTTTTAATTCAATTAAAAGATTACTTTGATCTTAAATATGAATTATATTTACATAGTTATGAAAAATATGATTTTAAAAAGGAGCCTATTTGACTTTAAGACGAAGAAAAATGTTTTTTTTTACCTTCTCGTGTCAACCTGTTTAACATTTGTTGTTTATATCTTGGTAAATTACGCCCTTTCCTGGGTTCACGAACCATCGCACGCTGTCGCGGTGATTTTAACCGGAGACATTGTAGTAGAAATTAAAGTAGGCATCTTGAGAGGGGGACAAATAACTTGGATTTGTACGAATCCGGAAAGCGTCCCGTTAGTATATTTATCAAGGAGTTTGGGAGCGATCGCTTTTTCCGCGTGCCTGCTGTACCTGCTTTGCTTTGCAGGATGAAAAAATTCGACCATTCAATGGAGTTCTCAACTTTGTACATCGGAATAGGACACGAAATCTTGTTTGAAATAAAATATTCCAGATATAGATCCTTCTGCTGTCAGACATGGCTAACACGGTCCTATCTCGAGAGAAAGCCAGGGATTCTTTTGTTCTTTCAAAATTTTTAAGGATTAAAACGTTTTTAAACGTTTAAAACCAAAAGTGATCCTTTTGTTCTTTCAAAATCTTTAACGATTAAAACACTTATAATTCCAATAGTTCCGTATAACCCGATCTTAGCCTTCTTGCTGTCCTTAACGCGGTTAATCATTGCCATGGACGGAGAAGAAAACCCTCTTGGAATCATTCAATTCGACAGACACAGGATCAAGAGCCGAATTGTCAGGATAGAGAGCGTTAATCAAGAGATAAGAACTGCCATGCTTTCGCGGTTGACCTTCATCATTCCTTGCGAATAAATCGTGCTGGATCTTTAAGTTTCTAACCTTCCTTTTTTTGCTTTCTTTTTTTTAAAAATTATATTATTTTTTATAATCTTTTTATTTCACGCCCCAAGTCTTCCAATCTTAGCATTTTCTACGATTCATTTTGTGACAAATCCACGACTAACCAAATCAAGTTAGATTTTTAATCTAATACTACTTCAATGTTAGAGGAACATCATTGAAAATAGAATTAAGTTGAGAAGGATAAATATAAATATTTAAATTTTCATTAAATTTACAAGGAACTATATCCCTAATCTAATCATTTCACGATTCAAGTATAGTGATAATAATCCGCTTAATAAAAGAACAATGGCAAAAATTAAAGACGAACTGATGAAAAGATAATCTGCCGTGATTTCTGGAATAATTATGTTCTTAATAGTTATTTTCTCTATTGAGATGATATCAATTCCAAATAGAAATATTATAGTGAAGATAAAAATTGAAGAAATTATTTGAACAATTCCTAAAATTAAGTTGATATTGTAAATAATTTTTAATTTCTGTTTTTCTAGTTGAATAATTTGAGCATCCCCAAGAGTAATTGCGACTTTTTCCCTATCTACCTTTGAAACTACAAAATAAACCATTTCTTTTAACGGAATTAAATCAAATATGATCGTGCCTATCGTGAAAATGCCGATAAATATTAAAATTCTTAACAATACCAGTTGAAATACATCTTCGAATCCTGAAATGAAATATTAGACTCTCTTAGCACAAATTATTTAAATAATGAATATGACGATGGAATATTGGCCCATGGATGCTTCTACAAACAAAAAAATTGGGCCATCGATGATAGTTTAATTTGGGGCGATTATTACTTGGTTGAGGCATTAATGAAAGTTTTCTTGAGCAGACATGATAAAAAATGAAAAAAAAGATAATTAAGGTTTATTTATTCAGTTTCTCTTTTA
>JAUXAJ010000153.1 GCA_030620005.1 Promethearchaeota archaeon
ATTTGCTTTAATCATGAAATCTAAATCTGATCGGGTGGCGTCTTCTGCCGAAAACAAGATGGTCGAATAATGTTCTTTTGCGTACGTTACCTTCTCTGCGATTTGATCGAGCACTTCTTGTCTCGTCATTTGAAGTTTTTCTTTCATGTGCAAATCTGATGTAGCAATGAACACGTGTATGCTATCCATATCGGCTTCTATGACTCGATCGATGTCTTCTTTGTTCATTCTTGCTAATCCGATAACTTCAAAATCCAATCCTAGTTTGGCTATATCCCTGCAAGCTTCGAAATCGCCTCGTGATGTATTCGGGAATCCCGCTTCAATTATATCTATGCCCGCATCATTAATAGCTTTTGCAATGGAAAGCTTTTCATCGAGTGTAAAACTAATTCCGGGAGTTTGTTCTCCATCTCGGAGTGTTGTATCGAAGAAATACGCCTTTTTTGGGAGAATTAGCGACTCTCGAATCTTTTCCATCATTTCTGAAACATGTATATCCTTTATTTCGTTCATTTTTAATTTACCTCATATAATTTTTTTATTATTATACGCTCCCCTAAGTTCATAAGAATCAAACGATGGAGATTCTTAAAGAACAAAAGAGAGCCTTTATAACAATAATAAGACAAGTAATAATAAATCTAACAACATTTCTAAGGAAGAAAACCGCCCCAAAAGCTTTTTTGCTGGAGTATTAATATTTACTTGAGGTATTTTCATTTATCAAGATCCTTCTTTTGTTGTAGATCATGATTTCTAAATTGTAGATTAAATTAATATTTTTCCATTTTACTTCAATATTTCTCCAACTAAGGTTTCCAATAAATTAGCGTCTAATGGGAATTTCCAAAATTCGTTCCAGAATAATTATTTAGCTTTTAATTATTCTTTTAATTATTCTAAAAACCTTCATTATGTTTATTAATTAGCACTTTTCATTTAATGTGTTTTTTATTATGGGTGATAAATAAATTTGAGAAATTTTGTATAATAAAGCAATAAAATAGAAAATAATACAATAAGTTACTTCCAACCGTGAATTTATGGAATTGGTGATGATCTGTAACTTGAATAAAAACAAAAAGTCGCATCATTTTTTATAATTTTTACCGCTTCGTTCGTGACATTTAGAAAGTTACCAAGTAATACGGTATTTGGTCCAATTACATCAAACATCCTGGCCCACGATGAGGTTTGGAGGGGTATAATAATCACAAAGTACATGGTTTTTATTGTAAGAATAAAAAAAAAGCGCAACGGGAGGGATTATCATCATTCACGAATTATGGAAAGATTTTGAACCCCCGAGCGCGTGTGCGCACTGGCTTAATGGGGAATTTTATTCCACTCCAAGCCAGCGTCTTACCAACTAGGCTACCGTTGCCTGGGTTTAAACGAAATTAAACCACTTTAATTATTTTATAGGGATTGAAACCGTCTCATTCATTTTCTTGGATAGTTTAGCTTTTTTGATAGCGGCTTCAACTTCTTCGTGGGGTGCTCCTTTTTTAATATCAACAGTTTTATCGATGGGTTCTACGTGTTTATAATTGACTCTTCTTCGTTTAACTTTTAAACCATCAATTAATAAGTAGTTTTTATCAATAATATCCACGACAACGCAGTAATAACCAGTTTCTCGTCCCAATGTTTTTACACATACTCGTCCTATATCGTAAACGCTCACTTAATTCGTCACCAAATTATTTTTTGTTTAATTTATCCTTGCTGAATTTTTATTTATCCAGTAAAGACAAATAAATTGCATTAGGTTATGAAACAAAGGTAAAAATAAAATTTTTGTGGTTTTGCATGATAAATAATGTTTACATTTTCTTAATGACAGCAAGTATTTTATCTAGAACGCCCTCAATAGATAGGGTTTCGGTATCTATTATCAGATCATATATTTTATTTTCATTATCAAGATCCCCTAAATCAACGTTATATAATTCTTTGAACCGTTCATGTTCGGATTTTTCTCTCACGACGGTTTCATTTAATTTTTCTTCGTATGATGTTTGATCTCTCTCTACCATCCTTTTCACTCTTGTTTTTAAGGGACACCTGAGAAGTATTTTGAAATCTGCGATTGTTTCTAGAATATAAGCGCTTAATTGGCTGTCAATAATGATGTTGCCTTCTTTTGCAATTTCCAAGATTTTTTCGTCCAATTTTTTGTCAATTTGGGGGTGTGCCTCAACGTGAGCAGTGAATTCTTCCAGCGTCATGTTCATTTCCTTTGCAAGATCTCGAAACGCTTGACCAGTAGAGTAATACTTCAGACCTAATGATTCAGCAATTATTTTTCCTATACTCGTTTTACCCGTTCCGTGTAATCCTGAAATGGCTAATATCATGATTTTGATTAAATCATTTCACATTTAGTTAAAAGAAATTCAAAAGGTATCAAATTCTTTTTAGAGATCCTATAATCAGAAAAAAAATAATTAAAAGATTATTGGCTTCTTACGGCTTCTTTTATCAAAGTCTGAAGGCATTTTGCGCAATATCTCCCGCTTTCTAACCGATTTGCTCGTCTTGCGGTTTTTCTTGTCTTAGCCATTTTTGCTGGACGAAGTCTTGGAATGGATTGAAGGGGTCGTTTGCATATTGCACATTGACTTTTATGGGGTTTTTTCCTCCAATAATGAGTTACATTTCGGCCACCAGGAGTTTTTAATTTTTTACGTTTTTGAGCGCGGGATCTTAAACCAGGTCGTGGCATGATTTATCAGTATTTTTGTTCTATATAGATAATAGTAATAGAATTTTAAGTTAAATTAATAATAATAAAAAGCAGAAAAAAAATATTAATTTTATTATTTTCTTCTAATCTTTTTTGAAGTGATTAATATTGATGTTAAATATTATTTGTAGGAACTCAAAATAGCATTGTCAATGCTGTAATTTTTAGTTAATAGTAATGGAATTATAGGGATTTTATCAATATTTTATCCAAATAGAGTTGGTCTGAAGAAAAATAACAAGATTGCTACAATGATTCCAATAATGTATAAAGGAATTAATAACCGAAAAGTCGAGCTGTTACTTAATTCTCTCATGGCAATTGTCATTAGAAGTGGAACCCATATTGCAATGGTCAGAGCATCTATTACATCTAATACTGCCCAAACAGGAGAGTTAAACATTGGTCCGAATATAGATGGACTGGGGAAGCCCGAATATATTGTAATGTTAACGGTCGGTAATGCTATGAGTAAAATAAGAATTTTAACTCCATTAATCAACAAGAATGGAGCAAAAGCGCATAACATCATTTTAAATTTGTAAGCTTCCATTCTTTGGAGCAATATTCCGCCTTTGTAAATACTAAACACGCTTAAGTTCTCTTTACTATATTTTTCTGATTCTTCTTCTTCTGCCTTCTCTTCTCCGAAGCGGGCTTCTAATCTTTGTGAAAAACCAACCGCTAAATTTGCTCCTTTAGTAAATAGCCAAACCAAAATACCAAACAATATGAATTGAAAAATCCCTCCAAACAGGAAAAAAGCGAGAAAAAATGTCAGATTATAATAAAACATCAATGGTGAAAAAATATCAACAGAAACACCTCCGATCGAAGTAACTCTGAAATGAGAAAAAACTGCTAGCCCCATTAGGCCCCATAATAACGAATTGAACAACAATATCAAGTATCCAGGCGCCTTACCACGCTTGTGGTTGATATCCCAAAAAGATAAATTAGGTCTGATGAAAAGATAAATTATTTTCATGTACCATGGGAGGGGATTGGTCCATTCAGCTTCAATTCTCGTGAGCAACAAAAATTTTTCAACTCTCTCAACTCTCAATCGCTTGCCGCAAAAACTACAAGCGTAGCTATCTGCTGGATTCTCATTCCCGCATCTCGGGCATCTTTGGCTTGCTTCTACCGACATGATTAATTATCTAATATACTTGTTTTAAAATTTTATACCACTAAATTAAATAATAAAAATAAACAATTAAAAAAATTACTGGTTATTGATATTCTATTAAGAAATTTTTTTTTTTTGTTCCTTCAGAAATCACATAATCTCTATTAGCAAATAATTTAATTAATTCTAAATTGGTTTTTGCGTGATTAGTAATTTCACGCACCTTAATACTTGATGGTGCTTTAACATAACCCATTAATGGTAATAACTGATCGCTTAAAAAATTGTCAACCGGTATATCGTTTATGATATAGGTTGCAATATCTTTTGCAGCCATTATTCCTAGTGTTTCAGATGATATTTTTCTTTCGCCTAAAATTGTACCAGTAGAGATGCACGCACCAGTATCTGAACGAGCCCACAAAGAAAGACCCACTCCTGGACTTAAAGAGTTTACCCAGCTATGTTTCATGTCAAGTTCCATTTTGAATTCTTTTTTGAGTTGTTGTAAAATTGATCTTTTAATTCTCGAAACTATATTGGCATTATTTCTTTTTAATTGATTTGAAATTATAATTTCGCCTTGAATCAAATCAATATTTCCCAGTTCAGTTAACTTTATTGGTGTTAAGCCCTTTTTGGGAGGATAAATAGTACATCTTGTTTTACCTCCACCTTTAGGATAAAACCCAAATGTTTCAATATCAATATCAATTGTAATACCAGAACTTTTAAGAATTTGATACGTAACTTCTTTAAGATAGTTAAGACTTGGAGCCCATTTACCAAAAGTTCCTCCACCTTCAAGAGAGATTTCAATTTTTTCAGGTTTAGTCAGATTGAAGCAAGCAATTTGAATTGGTTGGAGTAACAGCCCAATACTAGCGGCCGTGCCAATTTTTACTTGAATGCTTTTTTTAACGGCATCACTGTTGGGAGTGAAAGTTAATTCTCTTGTTCCAACTTTACAATCGCTTAATTTACTATTGGTTAATTCAGCAAGAGTTTTAAGACCAAGTAAATGTTGTAATCTTAAACCTGGCTTAGGGCGATTAGCACGAATGTTTTTAATTTTAATAGGGCGATTAAATAACACGGAATATCCAGCACTTAAACGGAGTATGGAGCCACCTCCTTCTCCAAACGAACCATCAATTTCTATAATGTCATCATTACTCATTTATTACCCTCTTTTCTTTATAAAGACTTTATTCTTTCAATACCACCGAATTTTTTAATTAAAGTAGAAACTTCCTTGGGAACTAAACTCGTCCACTTATTATCGTCACGAGATATTGCTTTTCTTATATTTGATGCATTATATTTTCTTTTGAATATCACTAGTTTTTTACCGAGTTTATATCCTTTGTTTTTGAATAGTTGTCGTACCCAATCACTATTAGAAAATATGACCTTAAAATTTCCGATAATTGAAACGACATGATCGACCCATTTTTCTGCGTCATAAATATCTTCTATTTCAAGAATTTCATATCGCTCAGGTTTAATGTTTCTTTTTTCCATTGTGGCGATAATAAATTGCTTTCTTTCTAAACATGTGAATGGATCATTCTTAGTATGAGATGTTTGAGCACTTCCTATTCCAATTTTGATTTTTTTATGAAACTTCAAAATATTTTTTATCACGTGGATATGTCCGTGGTGTAATGGTTGGAATCTCCCAATAAATAAGGCTACATTGTTCTTATTGTTTACAATTTGCTTTCTTTCAAAAAGTTCTAAAATATCGGCATTTAATAATTCCAACCAAATTTTCTTAGGAGATTCTATCGACTTCTCTTTCTTAAATAGTTCAAGTAATTCAGTTTTAGTATAAAATTTACTTCCTTCTCTTTCTACTTCGTTAGGATCTGGGAGCAGATTTACGTCATGTTCAACTAATCCATAAAATATATACGCAATTTCTTTTGTAAGGCCATTATATTCCAACTCTAAACAGTGAAAAATAATTTTTTTTACGGCATCCAGGTGTATTCCGAATTCTTCTTCTAATTCTCTCAAAGCATTCTTTTTAATACCTTCCAAATCTAGATCCTTCTGGAAATTTACATGTCCGGATGCGGAATCCGTGAAATATTCGGGATAACTTCGCTTATTTTTACTGCGCTTTTGAACTAAATACAATACATTATTATTTGGAGTTATAGCGATGATAAAAAGTCGAACGATTAGATGACAAACATTTTTTTCGTGCGCCATTTCACGTTCCATGGGAAAAATGAATTTAGATATTTGTCCAGCTTGCAAATATTTAATATTTTCTTCTTCGATACAAGCTAGTGTTTCTTCAACCATGCTAATTTCCTCTTTCTATAAATCTATTTCAATTATATCTCCAACATTTAAATTCATGTGTTTTGCTGCATTACCCTGATTTATAGAAGCTTCAAGAAAACCAGTGGAACCTATGAGAAATAATAACGATTTTTTTGGTACCTTGTTATAAGTTCTAGCATGCGTACCAATATATTCAGCCTTTTTGTGAATGAGCTTAATATTACCACCTTCTTTTAGGAATATGGAAGTTCCTTTAATATTCGTAATGATATTCCCAAAATTATCTATATATTGAACCGTGCAGCGGAATTTTTTACTAGATATTCTCTGGTATTCGATTTGATGTTTAATAAGGTTTTCAGGATCTAATGAGTTACCAAATTCTTTAAGAGAAAGCCCCTTAGTAATATGGGCTCCAATAGGCGCCATTATATCCCGACCGTGAAAAGTTGTTGAAATGGGTTTATTAAGGTAGTTGTGATTTTCAACTTTTACACATTCAATGATTCTCTCGTCTTCTTCCAATGCGTTAGGAAGGATGCCATTATCTGGACCCACAAAATAATAAGGCGTATTAGTTTTTACTGCAATAACGTTCCTACAAGCGTCGCCAACACCAGGGTCAATCACGTAAATAAAAACCGTGTTTTTTGGAAAGTACTTATAAGTGCTTTTTAACGCGTATGAAGCTTCAAGTATCGAATAGGAGGAAATTTCGTGTGAAATATCAATTATTTTAACATTTGGATTAATTTTTAAAATAACTCCCTTCATGCTTGCGACATAGTGTTGTCCTTTAGCTCCGAAATCTGTTAATAGAGCAATGATATTATCGAGAAAATCGGTCATTTCACTTTTTTATGAAGATTCTTTAAAAGATATATTTCAGTTATAATTAGTCGAATTTAATGGTAATCTATAAACATTAGTTCTTTTTTTTAAACTTTTGATCAACTTGATAAAAGTCTGAGAGTGCTTTTGATTTCAATCGATATTCTTCTTCTTTACCTGAAAGCATTAGTTCTTTAGATATATCGCTTGCCCTTTTGTAAAAAATGTAAGCAGAATGAAAGTCATCGTTCCTTAGAGCGTTTATTGCATCATGTACCACCTTTTCTAGTGTTTTTGTAGATGTAGGAATTTTTTGAGATAATCGTGCTTTTTCTCTTAATGTTTTTGCTAGATCCTTTTCTATTAACTCTTCTGCAATTAAAGCAGCTTTATTAAAGTTTTTGGCCGCTTTTTCGTAATCTTCCTTCTTTAAAGCGTTTTCTGCTTTCTTATAATAATCAGAAATTTTCACGTGATCATTATTTTCAATTTTTTGTAATAATTCTTGAGCAATTTTTCTTTGCTTCTTTCCTCCGCTTAACATGTCTTTTGTACGATTGATAATACTTTCTTTTAAAGCATTCGAATTCAAAACATCGGTTAACGTTTCTAAGTGTTCTATATAAATATCGTTTAAATTCGCTTCAAACTCTTCTTTAGACATCTCCAAGAAGTTTAGTTTTTCTATAACCCCTGCTGCTTTTTTAAACGGCGCCCGAAACTTCTCTGGTTCGTCGTTTTCGCGCAATAATAATCCTATGATTATTCCTAAAGCTTTTCGACTCAATTTTCCTTTAAATCTATGAATATACGATATTATTGATGCTTCTTTCAATTTCAAAAAACTATATTCATTCTTTGAATGATCAAGATTTAATCTAAGAACTAAATCGTTAGATACAGTAAAGCCCGATTTAGGTAAATTGTATACATTATATTCAGAATCATTTAGCATTAGAATTAAAAAGAAACTAGATGGCACTAAAATTTTTACTCCTTTAAATTATGTTTTATTATTACTATTATAGAATTAAGAAATAAAAAAAATCATTGAATTTAGGTTTAACCACCACTCATCATTTGATTAGTCTTAAATTAAAAAACTCTCAATCCTCAATTAAGTTATTAAAAACACCAATTGTTAAATTAATAAGTCCTTCCTTATCATTACCTCATCATTCGATTAGTCTCTTCTCGAATGGATTGGATAATCGAAAGCAACTGAGCGTAGTATAAGTTTTTCGCAACCGTCTTTGAAGTCTGTTTTATAATGTCTATTGCTTTTCTCTCTTCACTTGTAATCGCTTCAATCGACTTATTTTCCCAGAGTTCTTTTATTTTGTTGTTAAACTCGTCTGAGAGATCTTGGATAGCTCTACTTGAGGTCACGCGAAATTGTTTTAAAACTTCAACTATAAGACGAATATTTTCCGTTAAACTCACTGTTTCTTCGCTAAACCTTTGGCTCATTTGATTAATTGATGTATTCATGACATTTATTTGAGCTATAGTGCCATCTAACGAGGACGTAATTTGATTAACCTTTTGAATTAATTCCTCTAACAATTGTTCAGCCAGAATTGGTCGCCTCTTCCGGTTCTTTATATTTTAAAGAATTTTTCATTAGTTTCACGGATTCTATTGCTTCCGAAAGGATTAAATTTACAGTTTCTTCGTTTAATACCTCTTCTGCCATATTGCCGAAGTTTTCTAAGCTGGCAATTAATGTTTTTATCGCCTCCAAGCCTAATTCTTCTTGAACACTTTTTAATTCTCTTGTTACATTTTCTCCTATGTCCTTTATTACATCTATGTGCTTCGTCTGCGTGATCTTAATCTCGTGAGAAAACTGAGACATTTTTTCAGATAAGTCTGATATTTTTTGATCAATATTTTTGTTAAGGTCTTCTAAAGATTTATTCAATTCTTTAATAGACACCCCTACCTGCGCCATTCTCGTATATATCGACTGAATCAAGTCTGTTAACATCTCTGCCGTGTTAAATCCACCTTTTCTTTTTTTTTTTCTTGATTATAATAATAATAGAATTCAACTATTTAATTCTTGTTTATTCTAAGAATAGTTTATCATATAAGAGCTATTAATCTATAGAGTTGGGGAAAAAAATTTTTAATGGACCCGGGGGATTCGAAACCTGTAGGTATTTTCTGTAGAATTTAGCGTCTTTTCAGTTAGTATAATTGATGTGCCATTTTATTTCCATGAGGTCTTCTCTATCTTCGAAATCAGTTCGTTTCCCGAGCGTTTTTCTCTAGACATTTTTTTGATAGAATTCTAACACAAAATTTATTTTTTTTCTTTCTGCTTCTCCAAAATACAGAGCTTCAAAAGAAGGTTGGAGTTTTAATGGACCCGGTGGGAGTCGAACCCACGATTTCCTGTAATGGTTTTTTTAAACCCTATTTCAGGCTTTTACTGATACGGACATTTATTAATTGTCTTGTATGGACTGTGCGTCCGTAGGTCAATTATAAGACCTGCGCTTGTTGACCAAGCTTTTAAAAACCTTGTTTACCAGACTTAGCCACGGGTCCCCGCCGATGTGTGGCAGCGTGAATAATTCTACATAAATCTACATCTAATAATAATAAATTAAATAAAATTTTTTAACTTTGCTTTTTTAATGTAAAATTTTATGTTAAATTATTTTTACAAAGTTTGATTAATTGGGGAATTTTCCTAATGAAATAAAGAAAAAGAAATGATAATCCCTTTAACCATCAATATTCACGGAAATCAAATTCAAGACCCATTTTTTTATCTGCATGAGATTTTTAAGAATGCCAGGAACATGTGATTCAGGAAAGTTTTCTTCGGGAACTAGATTTTGTGATGCCGCCATCCATTTATTTAACGCCAGTTGTACAAGACTTGCGCCTTCAGCTTCCATGAACATTGGAACAACCGCAGCGCTTTCTCGGGCGTCTCCAATTGCGAAATACACTCTGCGATTAATATCTTTCAACATTACAAGATTAGCACATTCATCTAATTTCCTTTCGACTAAAATGGTTTTAAGAAGTTGCGTTTTGATTTCGTCGTCTTTCGCACTAAATTTCTGCTTTCTTTGTTTAAGAGTAGGCAAGACATAATTAAATAATCTATCAGCGCTACTACCTTCGTCAAAATACATGGTAATTTTCAGACCTTCACCCAGCACTTCAATAGAAGTAAAAGTTTTATTCTTAGAGGAATATAGAATGGCTTTAAATCCACCCTTGGTATAATCCTTGGATAAGATATTTCTAGAATCAATAGTGTTACAAGTGTGATAAGCCAATTCAAATAAAGCTTTTCGGCTTACCAAGTCAAATATTTCCATTTTTTCTTGAGAAACCCATTGAGATTTAATGACATTGTTGTATTGATTTAAAAGTCGGTTTTCCATGATCTTGCATACCTCTTAACATGTGAAAAAAAACACTCTTGTTTAAATTCTAACATGGAAAAAACAATATTTATTTCTTTTCATTTTCGGGCAAATATTTATTGTAGAAATATTTTCAAAGTTGAATCAAAAGATTATTGAACAACTTGCTTGTATGCTTTTTCAAATCTTTCAACTGCAACAATTATATCTCTGGAATTTGCTCCTATTGCTGAATTCATTACAATATAAGGGATAGAATAATCCTTGCAGCATGTTCCGAACGCTTTTTCGTCTGGATTATAAACTCTTGGTCCAGTGACTCGCATATTATAAAGGGCGCCCCCTAGAGCGTATAATTGTTCCTTTTTTAAGTTTTCTAGAGATAGTGCGACCGCAACGGGATTAAAAACATCGAGTATTCTCTCGTTAATTTTACTTGCAATATCTTTCAATTGTTGCTCAAGCAAGAGTCTATTTTTTTGTTGCTGTTCAACTAATTCCTTGTATCCATTAATACCTAAAGAAAGCATTGAAATTAAAAAATTAACAATAGGACCAGCCGAGGCACGACCGGCGTAAGCTTGACTAATTTTAGTCATGGTTTCTTTACTTGGGGACGCAATGACAGCTCCACCAACGGGAGTAAGAAAGTTTTTATCGGTAGATTGAATGATAGCATCAACCCTACCTGCATCTATCGCAGAACGAATTAATTTCATCCATTCTGGGCTCTGAACGCCATAAGCATTGATGACAATGTGAACAAGGTCGTTTTCTTTGGCTAACTTGCTAATTTCCTTAATATCGTCATGCTCTCGAGGCGGAAAAAAGCTTGTTAAAGACAATACCGCAAAACACTCATCATCAAATTTTTTTTTAATATCTTCGAACGGAACTCTCACAGCATCTCCAAACATTTTTCCTTCAACAATTTTTGTATTAACTCCAATTAAATCCAAAGCTTTCAAAATTGAATTGTGGTCAACTTGAGGAACTAAAACAGTTCTTTTTTTTGATGCGTCGTCTTTCCAATTTGGTTTTAAAGCGCTTAAACATAGTGCTAAAGACATTCCCGTGCACATGGGAACAACAACAGCTTTTTTAATGTTGGGTAATCCAAAGTTTTTCAAAAAATTACGGGCCAAATAATTAGAAAGCTCGTACATTATTGAACCACCAGGGGCTTTAGGTTGCGGAGCTGTTAAAAAACCGCTTCTCCCAATGCCATGACAGAAACCTGCGGATGTTTTTAATTGTAGATTCGAAGCTATTCTTGCTTCTCTTTCGCCTACCCTGGCTGCTTGGTCGTCTTTATCGGTGTCCATGCTTGAAAGCATTTGCAGTAAGAATTCAATTTGTTGGTCGTTCCATGATTCTATAGGAACATTTTTCTGTTCAAATAATACCTTAATTGGTTTTAAAAAATTGTTCAATACAAGTTGTCCTCTATTAAGCATGTTCTGAGGAATCGTTGAATTTTTAAAAAATTCAATAATATTATTTAAATCTACCATAGAAATCACTTGAAAATATTCATCATTTACGATATATTAATCACTTTTTGGAAATAAATTAATGATTGGCGGCCCTCGAGGAGATTTCCTAAGGATTGGGTAGATCCCAACTATTATCGAACTCCTATCCCTCCGCAGGATAACTGGGTTTGA
>JAUXAJ010000263.1 GCA_030620005.1 Promethearchaeota archaeon
AAGAATCTCAAGCTATAATATTGAATAAAATAGGGGGGAGCACGTGTGCTTATGGAAATCCTGTTGATTATTGGCCGCCAGAAAAATTCATAGGGGTTAAGATCTGTGGAATTTATAGCATTTCTGCCAATACTTTATTAAAAGACGATAATGTGGATGGATTGATTTTAGCCTTGGAATTCTTTATCGAAATTGAGTTCGACTTTAGCATTTTTGAAAAATTAATAAAAACATATCCAAATAAGCCAATAATAACAATTTTAATTCAAGCAGAACGAGAGGGTGCTAAAAGGGTTTTAAAATCAGCGTCTGAATTAAAAATACCTGTTTTTGAAAACGAGATCGAACGCGCTGTGCGAGGGTACAGATTACTTTACGATTATTATTCAAAAATTAAGAAAAAATAACGCAATTATTCATCCTTTAAACCTTCTGGAATTAAATTTGTTTCTTCTTGCTAAATTGGATTAATGCGTGATTTGAATTAGGTTAAAATGCAAAAATGAAATTAGATTGTATAAACAAAATAAAAAAAGAAATGGATTATTAACTCATGAAAATGTCTTTCAATTCTTCCGGCACTTCAGAATCTTCTTCCATTAAAGAGAGGGCAAATATTTGTTCTCCGCATTCGCAATCTTTTCCTTCAAACAAGTAGTATTTGAATTGATCTTTCCAATTACAAATTTGAACATTTTCAATTTCCGTAACTTTACCACATAGGCAAAAAATTGCCATGTCTGGTGAGTAATTTGGGATTATTGACTTGAAATTGTTAGGAGCTCTTGTAAATTTTGATTCGTTTAACATCTTATTAATTTGTTCGAAAAGATCGGATTTAAGACTTGGTACGAAACTATTTATTACCCCCCCCTTTCCTTTCATTTCTGATAATAGAATAAAATTTTGTTCGGGGTTTATAACTTTTTCGTCGGGAAAAATTGGTCGTTGGTATGGTTGCATATTATCTGGTATTGGAAATGGTTCCATGCCTGGCGGATATTCAAAATTAAAAAGATATTGGGTAACACCACGCCCAGATTTTTGACCTTTTTCTTTCAGATTCTCGTAATCCCGGGAGTAGAGAGAGAATGAAATTAATTGAAGGGGAACTTTCCATTCTAGAAGTCTTGCTCTTATATTAGCCAACACTTCCCCGGTAAAGCCTTTGAGAATCAAGATATCTTCACGATTCTCCACGTACATTTGGTTTCTATTATTTTCTTTAAATTGAAACCACTTCCTTGACACTGATCCTCTTATCAACTGCGGTAAAAAGCAAAACATGCATAATAGTGGAAAAAGTAACCAAATCTCTGCGCCTATAAATGTCAAAATGATCATCACTGCGAACATTGGTAACGTGATATACAAGCTTAATTTTCGCATGCGCTTGTCAAAAGGTTTAGTTACTCCGTGACTCGCAGCTAATTGCTCCGCTTTTGTTTTTAGGTGTTTAATGATGTCTATAATCTGCTTATTTTTAAAGCTCGCTAACAATAACTTGTCTTCTTCTTGACCCTGTTCATATGAAGCCATGCGACTGTTCAATTCATTTATATATTGTTCAATTTGCTTTTCCTTGTAAACGAAATCGAGAGTTTCTTCAGAATAGTAATCCAGAAATCGAGAAAGAAAGAGTTTATTTTCGATGTCTTCAATGATTTTTGGTTCAAGACCTAGAGCTTCTTGGAGTAATTGACCTTGCGATTTTCTAGCTGGTTTTCTGCGCCTTCTCCTTGGTCTTTCTTCGCTTGCTTGTTCTTCACTTGCTTGTTTTTCATTTTTTGAAGATTCTTTTTTAATAGTTTGATTATCTTCGTTATCGTTCATTATTTTTTCAAAATATTGTATTTATAATAAATGTAATATATACCATAGAAAATCGTTTTTAGATAATTAACTTTATTATAATGTTAAAAAAAAAAAAACAAATCTAAATTAATTTAATTTGAAGAAAAAATCGATGGGCTTAAATCTTTAATGCTTAAAAAAAAAGAGAAAAATTAAAAAAACATCGTGTAATTTAATAAGGAACATTTACAACAGATTTTACATCTGGAACGTGCTGAATTATTGCCCTTTCAATTCCATGTTTTAATGTTTCTTGAGCGTGCATACAACCAGCGCAATGTCCTTGTAACCGAACCTTTACAATTCCATCATCAGTTATTTCGAGTAGTTCCACATCTCCACCTTTCAGGAATTTAGAGATATTATAAATTCAATCTAATTGGAGTTGAGGTCTGATTTTCTCGATAACTTGTTTTACCTTTTCTTTATCTACCATTTTTCATCAATGAATCTTAAATTCTTATATATTAAAAATCAAATCGAAATTAAAAATCTTCTTTTTATGAAATATAGGATAAGGAATAATTATTCTTTATTTTAACAATGTTAATAAAATAAAAACTAATAAAATAATTGGTGTCTTTTTTAATGTTATATAGAGAATAACAAAAAATAAAAAGAATGATAATGAGTACAAGAGAGAATTTCATTAATCAATTAAACGAAGCGCACGAATTAATGTCTCAAGAGAAATACCACGAATCACTCATCATACTTGAGGAATTAAAAAAAATCGAGGAAGAAGGCGATTTTGATTATAACTTAATCCATAGACTCTATCAGTTGATATCTAATTCTCGTTCTCTTCACAATCAGCAAATCATATTACAGGGTTTAAATAATATGGCCAAGGGTAGAAAATCAATCTCATTTCAAGAATTAGACCAGAATTTAGCAAAAAACATGGATTTTAACCTAAAAGAATCAGAGTTAAGAAAGGAAGTGGAACTTTTAATCCTAAGAGGCAAGATAATCTGTAAGATAAGTGGAAACGAGTTAATTTTCTAACCTGATTTTTTCACGAGTTTAATATTGATTATTCTATTTAATTATACTATTGGGGAGCCTATAATATTTTTGACGTTAAAAAGGAGCTTTTAGCACCATGTGGCTTGTATTGTGGCGTTTGTAGAGATATATTGCTCATGAGGATAACAATTTAGAATTTAAACAAGAATTATTACCGGTATTTAAGCTTTGGGGAGCAAAAAACATTGACGATATAGCATGTTCAGGTTGCTTATCTGAAAGCGTCAAGACCCCTTTCTGTAGTCTTTGGTTATCCGACCAAGGAGAAGGAATTATTTAAAATATATTTTGAAAGAATTTAAAAATGAAGAGTGTGTTGATTTAGCGAATTCTTCTCAAGCTCAATTCATCACCTTCCTAAAGAGAAGTTGGTTTCTTGATTGGTCGGGATAAAATTCTCGTTTTTTAAAAACATTGTTTCAGACTTAATAAGAAAGAAGTTATCATGTAAAAAAATGATATTTAAAGAGATTGATAAAACTATTGAAATTAAGATAGTTTATTATGGACCTGCTCTTTCAGGAAAAACAACGTCAATTAAGGCACTTTTTAGGCATTTCGGTAAAGATCGTGAATTATATAGCATTGAAAGCACGGTAAAAAGGACTTTATTCTTTGACTACGGAACAATGACTTTTCAATACAAGCCGTGGAAATTAAAGATGCATCTCTATTCTACCACGGGACAAGATTTTTATGTTGTAACGAGACCAATCACATTAAAAGCGATTGATGCATTAATTTTTATAGTGGATTCTCAGAAAAAAGCATACGAGCGTAATTTAATTTCTTGGAACGAATTACATGCCTATTTCCAAGAAGATCTATTCAAATTTCCAATGATTTTATGCTTTAATAAACAAGACTTGCCCAACAAATTTAATTACCTCACATTTTTACGGGAAATTGGTTATTTCAAGAATAAATACGATAATATTGCCATCAAGACAAGTATCGCGTTGAATGGAGAAGGCGTACTTGATTCGTTCGAGACAATACTATCCCTAACTTTTAGAGACATGTACATTGACAACCTTATTCCGGTTTCGAGTTAAAATTTTATTGATCATGGAGCAATTGTATTTTTGAATTTTTTTCAAATTCTTATCACATGGTTTAACTTAAAAAGTATTAAAGCATTAAACTATACTTGTTTTTATCTTTAAATCTTCATTAAAGTAAAAGTATTGCATTTTAGTGTTGTTTAACTCTCGTTCAATCATCTCGTTCTTAAGATCTTCTAGAAAGTAAGAAAGAATACATCTTGGATTTAGTTACTTCATTCAATTATTTGACACTCCTTTAAAAATTGTGCGAGTAATTTTAAAATCATGTTTAATCATTGAAAATTTTTTGTATCTTATCTAAAACCATTTAAAAGAATTAAATCTTTAATAACCTATAAATGAAATTTAATCATATACTGAATTTTTCAAAAAAAATTAGGTTTTTTACAAGATTAATTCCGAACCGTTCACGATTAAGCTAAATGAAATAAAAAGAAAAGATTTTAGTAAAGTTGGAGGGAAAGTCGCAAACCTTAGTCAATTAATCTCGAATAATTTTACTGTACCCGATGGTTTTGTTGTTACATCCGCCGCTTATTTAGAGATTCTTAAAAAAAGGCGTTTTTTATAATATAAAAATAAAACTAAAACTAATGATTAATAAATTAAAGATTAACAAATTCTATGTGGTGGATTAAATAACTGAAATAAATAATTCTCAAATTTTAAATAAAAAGCTTAGACTACAAAAAATGTTAAATGAAGCTAAGCTACTCAATTTCGCAAGGTTAGCTAAAATATTAATTGAAGTATATGGATTTGAAAAACCCTTTCAAAAAGTTGGTAAAAGAGAGGGCCAAGAAATCGAATTCTATTTTTCATCAATAGAAGGATATATTACATTCATACTCGTAAAAAATAAATTTGATTTCGAACCGCGTGTGGAAAGAGCTAAAAATCCTGTGACGACTGCTATTATAAATGTAAAGAGAGATGAAATAGTTCCTTTAATGAGTGAGATTGTAAGTATGAAGAATAATATCTTTGCATTATTAAAAATATTTATTAAATACATAATTCCTAAAAAAATAAAAATTAATGGAAATTTATTATCCTTTATAAGTCTATTTAGATGCTTAGCTATTGGCAAACGTGAAATGTACAATTATAAGAGATGAGTTTACAAAATGAGTTTACAAAATGATCCATTTCTTAATATTTCAAACTCAATTATAAATTCTTACGTTAAAGAATGGCAAGAAAATAACAAAAAAGTTGTCGGATATTATTGTACATACATTCCCGAAGAATTATTACATGCTGCAAAACTATTGCCTTTCAGAATTAGAGCAACTGGAAATGAAAGTACGGAACTTGGAGATATATATATGGTGCGATTTACTTGTAGTTTCGTTAGGGCTTCGCTTGATTTGGCTTTAAAAGGTGGCTTTGATTTTTTTGACGGTTATTTAATTTGTAATAGCTGCGATCATAGTAGGCGAATGTACGAATTATTTCAACGAAAAGTGTTTAATAGAGAAGGATTTAAAAAGAAAATCCCGCGTTTTTATATTTCAGTCCCTCATATTATTACAAATGCAGGATTTAAATGGTTTAAACAAGAAATTGAAGAATTGAAAGAAAAAATTGAAAAAAATTATGATATCAAAAAAATAACTAACGAAGATCTTAAAGAATCGATAAAAATACATAACGAGAATCGAAAACTCTTGAGAGATATTCACGAATTAAGAATACAAACTGTACCAAAAATTACAGGAAGTGAAACTTTACAGATTTCTATGGCGAACAGTTCTATTCCGAAGGATATTGCTAATCAGGAATTAAAGCGAATTTTAAAAGTGTTAAATGACAGTGAAGGAAATAAGACAAATCAAAAAAGGATAATGCTTGTTGGAAGCATCATGGATAATATATATTTTACTGAACTAATTGAGAACGCTGGTGCTTTAATAGTTTCTGATTTTTTATGTTTTGGAACTCGAAACTTTTTAGATGATATACATGTTGATGGCGACCCCTTAGAAAGCATATCTAAACGCTTATATTATAGAATGTCTTGCCCAAGAATGATGGATGATCATGAAAAGCGATTAAATTTTCTCAAAAGTGAAATTAAAAAAGCAAAAATAGACGGAGTTATTCTACAGAGAATAAATAATTGTGACCTTCATGGTTGCGATAACATGCTCTTTGAACACGAATTAAAAGATTTAGGTATAGCTGTATTTAATATTGACAGGGAGATTTTTCAAGCAGACACAAATCGTTTACAAACTCGAATAGAAGCTTTTTTAGAAATGTTAAAATAATAAATGTTAAAATTATAGAAAATAAAAAAAAGTTGAGAATAAAATGTCAGAGAGAGTTATTCCTTATAATATATTATTGGAAATTGTTTCGAATACTTACGAATTACTTTGGAGAATTGTACCAGAACCAGAAATGTCTGTATTAAAAGAAGGATTAAAGGGTGTAGAAGTTTCCCTAACCAATGTTATTCAAAAAGCAGAAGAAGGATTACCAGTTATTGGTCATCATTTTTCTTTTCCATCGGAATTTTTATCTTGTTTTGATGCAGTTCCTATTTGCATTGAAGCAACCTCATATATGCTTTCTGCCTTACTCCCGGATGGCTGTGAGAAATATTATGATTTAATAAATAATTGGGGGCACCCTTATCACACTTGTTCTTCACAAAAAGGCACTATGGGAATGGTTTTAGACGATTTATTTGAATTTGATGTTATAGCAACACCAACTGCTCCCTGCGACAATACATACGCCTCATATCCATTTTTTGCCTATAAAAATATTCCCTTAGTTATCACCGATATGCCTTTCATTCATGAAGAAAAAAGTTATATATATTTGGCTGAGCAATTGAAATCAGACTTATACAAAATTGGAGAAATAATTGGCCAAAAACCTGATTTTGATAAATTAAAAATAGCCTTAAATTTAGAAAATCAAATATTAAATTATGAATTAGAACTATTTGAATTACGAAAAGCTGTTCCGTGCCCAGTTGAGAGCATGATAAACCCAATGGTTTCTGCTATTAAAATATTTTCGTCAGGACGTCCAGAAAAATTGGCTTTATTTAAAACAATTCTTGATTTTGTAAAAAAAAGATATAAAAACAAAGAATTACCCCCAGGAATGAAGGAAGAAAAATTCCGTTCTGTATGGCCATATATGACAATATTCTTTGATATTAATTTATGTGAATGGTTGGATCGAGAAATAGGGATGTCAATTTTAATAGATATTTTTAATTATAATTTTATAG
>JAUXAJ010000294.1 GCA_030620005.1 Promethearchaeota archaeon
CTACAAAAAACAATGGGAATATTTTTAGAATCATCATTTTTCTTTAGCCTTTTAGTTATCTCAATGCCATTAATATCAGGCAGTTGCCAATCCAATAGAACTAGATCTGGCTTTTCATCTAGCGCTAATCTTAAACCTACATTACCATTTGGGGCTTGGATTACTTCATAACCATGTTTTTTCAAAATAAAGTCAAGAAGATACATGTTTTGCTCGTTATCTTCTATAATTAAGATTTTTTTCATTTTTTCTCCTCATCAGTTATTTCTAGCGATAATGTAAAGGTACTTCCCTTGCCAAATTTGCTTTCAACACGAATATCTCCTTTTAACAGATACGCCAATTTTTTCGATAAATGAAGTCCTAAACCTGTTCCTTCCTTAAACTTACCAGGTTCAATAATTCGAATAAATGGCTTAAATATTTTTTCTAAATCATCCTCTCTTATTCCTACACCCGTATCCTTAACTGAAATTTCAATTCTTCCACTTTTTTTCTGAGCTTTAATGGATACGCTCCCTTCGTCAGTGAATTTAATTGCATTTCCAATTAAATTTACCACAATTTGATTTATTCTTCTCTTATCATTATATATAGTAAAATTTTCTTCTATTTCAATAGAAAGTTTAAGACTTTTTTTGTCTGCCGCCACCTGAAATGTTTCTTTAACATCATGTAATTGTTTAGCAAGATCAAATTTTTCTTTCCTCAAATTTATCTTTTCAGCCTCGATTTTACTCGTATCTATGATGTCATTTATTAATTCTAACAGGTGATTCGCGCTATTCAATATTATTGTAAGCTGCTTGGTTTGTTCCTCATTTATTTCCCCAACCCATCCTTTTAACAATACATCCGTAAACCCAATTATCGAAGTCAATGGAGTTCTTAATTCATGACTCGTGCTAGCAATAAACATTGATTTTAACTGATCGAGCCCTCTGAGAAGCTCATTAGCTATAGATAATTCTTTTGTTCTTTCTTCTACTTTAGTTTCAAGTTCATCGTGTGCTCTTTTCAATTCTATAGTCCTTGCGTTCACCTTTCGATTTAGAATATAACTAATCGAAACAAAAGTACATATCAAGAAAAAAGCAATTATTAAGGTGGGAAAAACCCATGAGGGGACCAAATTACCGTACAAATATTTGTTTATTACTTGATAATAGTAAGAGTCGGGGACCTCTTTCATTTCACGCAAAGAAATGTCTATTTTTTCTATATAATATTCACTTGCTTCAGCATTTTTTGGAAATGCAAATAGCAATTTTGCCGGATTAAAAATTATTGATGTGGGCTCAACTTGATGACCCTCTTTATTTAAGATTCCAAAAAGTCTATTTACTACCCCTACATCTGCATTTCCTTCATCCAACATTTTAAACACTTCATTGTAATCATCAACTTCCTTAAAAACACAATTAATGCCCTTTTTTTTTACTAAATTTTTAATTCCTTCTTCACCGTCAGTATGGATACTACCAGCCATTACAGCCACTATTTTGTTTTCCAAATCCTCTATTGTAGAGATATCAACCCCCGCTTTTTTGTAGATAATTCCCCAATTGTTAAGCACTTCCTCGTTATTAAAAAGAAATCTCTCTTCTCTCTGCTCTGAATAGGCCACGTCAATCATGGTATCAAGATCACCATCCTCCAGCCTTTGCAAGCACTCGATCCATGTACCATTTACCCATTCAATTTTCCATCCCTCTTTTAATGCGATGTGTTCTAAAAGATCGGGGAATATCCCGACAACCCTTCCATTCTCCTCATAAACTTTAGGTTTATTATCATATTGTCCAACTCTTAAAATTCTTTCATGATAAGTAGAATAAGAATTATACATGACGAGAATTAGAATAGGTAAAGTTATTCCCACTATAATTGAGAGAACGATAATTCTATTGAATAGCTTTTTTTTATTCTTTTTTAACATTAATAATCACTTTTATTTGTTTGTAGCAACCTACTTTATTCAATCGCAGTAAATTAAAATTTAATCCCTTCTAATTAAATAATCACATGAATCAAATATAAATAATAGTCATGCAAAAATAATTAAATAACTTAAATTATATCTAACTCATATAATCTTAAAATACTCAAAGATGTATAAATGGTAAAGCCTTTAATTCTACTAGTCGAAGATAATCCCGATATCTTGAAGTACATCCAATTAGTGTTAGAGCATAATGAATATAGAACAATTTCAGCTGAAAATGGTCGACAAGGACTTCAAATCCTATCTAAATTTGATGATATCCCCGATCTTATAATAAGCGATATTTTAATGCCAGAAATGGATGGATACGAGTTTTTTAACAATATATCAACTAATGAAAAATATTCGCACGTTCCCTTTATTTTCTTAACAGCTTTAGATTCTCCAGAAGACGTAAGATTAGGTAAAGCACTCGGTGTTGACGATTACTTGACGAAACCAATAAACGAAGAGGATTTGCTAGCAACTATTTCAGGTAAAATTAATAGAAACAAAAGATCAACTCTAATCAACGAAAATATAAAGGAATATTTCTTTTCACAAGACACGGACTTGTTCTCATACCTTTCCAAGGAAGACACAAAAAAGGTCGTTTTGTTGGAGGTACAATGGGATGATATTACCGGTCCTAATTTAATTAAATATTTTCCAGACGATTTAGATTATCCCTTCCCAATAAAAGAAATTGGAAAGCAACTCTTTCATTCTATAAGTTCTATTTACGGAAGTGAGAAAATTACAAGCGCAAAAGGAATTCTTATTAACATTGAAAATTTTAAAATATCCGGGTATGCTTTTTTTGATTCCTTTCCTGATAAGTCAACTAGAGCTGGAAAGCGAAACTACATGTTTGCGGTATTGGCACCTAATATTTCTTATTTACATTCAATACAAATCAATGTAATTTTAAAAAAGATGTCCAGAATATATAAGCAAAAAAAAGAATGGGATCTTGCGACATATTGGGAAAAAATTTTGAATCTTTTATCAAAACCTCCTATATGAACAAATTAAATTAATACCTTCTGATTTTTTAAAATAAAAATAAAAATTTAAAACATGTTAAAATTAACCTATAATTTGCGAAATAGAAAAGAATTAAACTTTAAGTTCTTGTACTACTTCGGATTTTTCTTCCTCATCTTCCTTTTCTTCTTCCTTAATCGTCTTTTCAATATAAGGGCGGAATACTGTTATTTTTGGCGGTGTCATCGTTAAAATTAGTTCCGCTATTTTCGGATATTCCATTATGAAAAGGAATTCTTCTTTTACTAATGGTTTTTGCTTCATGACATTTCCATGCCTTACTAATTCAAGAATCTGCCGCGCTTCTTCGTCATTTTTGAATTCAAGGTTAAAATTTCCATATATATGTTTAAAGGATGAAATACCACTATACTCTCCAGTTGTTATCTTACGTCCCGTTTCAATCTTTATGATTTTACCTCGCCCTAATTCTCTATAGTCATAAAGTTCATAATTTCGTCTATCCTTCAATGCTCCATCCGCATGGATTCCCGATTCGTGAGCAAAAGCGTTATCGCCAACACCGGGTTGGTTTACGGGAATAGGAACTCCAAAAGCGAGTGAAGCATAATTTGCAATCTTCCATGCGCACGTCAAATCGAGACGAGGATCAACCATTCCCAATTCTTCAATTTCGGCACCATGTTTTAGAGCCAAGACCGTGCTCACAAGATCACAATTGCCGGCGCGCTCACCCATAGAATTGATCGTAGTATTTATATACGCGTCTTGTCCTTCTTCAATTACACCCTTAGCACCCATTATGCTATTTGCTACTGCCATTCCCAAGTCGTTATGCGTGTGTAGCTCTACTGGAATGTCTACTTCTTTTACCAAATCCTTACATCTAAAGTGAATGCGGAATGGTGTTTCAAATCCTAATGTATCGCAATACCGAATTCGATCTGCACCAGCTTTTTTAGCAGCATTGCAAAATTTCAGGAGATAATCCATTGATGTTCTTGAGGCGTCCTCAGCATTAACTCCAATAGTTTTTATACCTAAATCGCGTGCCCTTTGAACGGCAGCCGTCATCATGTTGATCACATCGTCTTCGTTGTATTTTCCTTGAAATTTTCCTTGAATCATTTGCTTAGAGGTTGAAATTGATAAATTCAAATGTTCAACTCTAGTTAGTTCTACGGCTTTTTCTACGTCAGAATCTATTGCTCGGACCCAGCCTTCTAAAATCATGGGATGAATTACTTTCATTCGTGCAAGTTCTAAGTTAGCGTTAATGTAATTTGTCTCGTGAAGAGTTGTTGGAAAGCCGAACTCGCTTTGGTATACACCCATTTCATTCAATAATATATTTAGAACAGTTTTTTCTAACTTTGCTAATCCTAGACGGCTTGTTTGCACACCATTTATCGTTTCAAAGCGAACTGCTAATTGAAAACGCGATTGGTGACGTCCAGAATGTAGATTCGGTTATCCATTTCTAATACACCTATTTTTATTATACATTATTATTACACTTTTGTTTCTTTTATTTAGAAAATGATTAATGTATTTTATTTTTTTCTAATAATTAAAAATTTTTTAGAAATTTAATAAATTATTGTAATAACTGTTTTAAAAACTTTATTAATCTGAAGGTATTTCATTTATTCCTTAGTTTTAGTGAACAATCTTTTATATTAACAATCTGAATAATTAAATTTTATGGTTTCTCGTTGAAAAATTTCAATTATTATAAGTTAAATGGAATTTAATAAGGAGTTGATGAAAAAAATAGAGCAAAGTTGTTAAAAGACTTCGTCATGGTGCAGAAATCGATAAGTATAGAATCAAGACAAAGAAACAAGCTGTTTTTTTAGAACCAATCACAAAATATTTATCACAAATATATAAACCAAAACATATTTATAAATCATTATTTATTGTTAAACACAGAAATTTACGAGATCCTTATACTGTAGACGTATTAAATGTGTTTAGAGCTAAAATTAATGATTTTAAGGTCATAAAACAAGATTCCAACCTCAGAAGTTCCATTTTTTTCGACAAGGGGTTAAAAGAAATTGAAAAAAATGATAACGACCTCCCCGAGTCAATAGGGAATCTCTCTTTGCTCAATGAACTATGTTTAAGTAATAATTTAACAACTCTCCTTGACTCGATAAGGAACCTTTTCTCTCTGTCAGTTTATAAATAATACGACAACTAGGAAAAATCTTTCAAACATCCTTTTTTGTGTATTAATTTAAATAAGTTAATGAATAGATACTTTATAGAGACAAAAGTTATGATATATCTTGACAATTGATTAAAATGAATGAATTCAAGGTTAACGAGCACCTCAAGCTGGAAGCGAGCAGGACTAATATCAATGGTAAAGGAGAGCTTTTTAACCAGTACAAGTTTTTATTGTTAAAAAAACAACTAACAAAACAGAATTTGTATTCTGGGGTCTTTAATATAAAAAGAAAAAAAAGGTCATAATATTTAGATTAACTATGAATGGAGAAAGGGAAGAATTTATTAAAAAAATCATTCAAGGTACTGGCCTTACAAAAGACAGTATTCAATGGATGGTTCAGGAAAAAATGGAAGAATTGAATCACCAAATTTCAGAGGAGGGCGCGTTATTTATTATAGCGAAGGGATTAAAAGATAACATTAGGGACGACGGTTTTTTCACGGATCCTGTAATAAAAGAACTAAAAAAACTCGTGAGCTTAAAAGAACGGCTAAATGAAGAAAATTATGTAGTGCATTCGGGATTGTTAGGATACAACAGACCGTATCTCGTGGATGCGATTAAAACTACATATTACGCTACAATGGGGTCTTTCAATGGTAGTAAGCTCGATTACGTTGATGGAATTGAAGAAATCACGGATTATAAAATCAAGAAAGATCCTTATAATAATTATTATTATTGTGTGGGGAAAAAAGGAGAAGAGTATTTATTTAGTAGGATATACATGGATCAAGCGTTAAGAGTTTTACACGAGCCGAAAGTATTCTTTTACCAGAGTATTTATGTAATAATCATTAAAGATAAAGAGTATGTGTCAATAACTGCTGAA
>JAUXAJ010000254.1 GCA_030620005.1 Promethearchaeota archaeon
TAATTATTTCACTAATTTAGGGATGAAACCCGGTGATTCGGTCGCATTAATGCTTGAAAATTCCCCGGAATATCTCTTCATTACTACTGGAATAAATAAAATTCAAGGAATTAGTGGTTTACTCAATTTTAATCAAAAGAAACAAGCTTTGACGCATTCCTTTAATGTTGTTAACCCAAAGTGGATAATCGTTGATGGAGACAGTCTACCTTCCTTTAATGAAATTGTTGATAAACTCCCCTTTAAAAATGACCAAATATTTGTTACAAATAATCCATCGGACATCAAGCACGATTTTGCGGAGCTTCCAGTAGAGCTCAAATCTGCATCCAAGACTAATCCTGAAACAACATCAAATTCAATTTTACGTCAAACAGCGTTCTACATATTCACCTCAGGCACTTCAGGACTCCCTAAAGCGGTGATCATGGAAAATTACAAGTTATTTACCCAGTCGGTAGCTTTATCCTCCCTTGCTGGTTTAACTCCCCAAGAAGTTATATACATCCCGACTCCCTTATACCACAATTTTGCGATTGGCGTCACTTGGCCGATAACATTTCTCTTAGGCGCAAGCGCGGTGTTAAGAAAGCGATTTTCAGCTTCCGAATTCTGGAAAGATATTCAGAAATATAAAATAACATTCATGATATATGTAGGAGAGATTCCACGCTATATTCTTAACCAACCACCCTCAGAATACGAAAAAAACCATACTCTTAAAAAAATGGTGGGAATCGGTCTCCGGAAGAATATTTGGGAGCAATTTAAGTCTCGTTTTAAAATTGATCACATTTACGAGTTCTACGGTTTGACTGAAGGTCACAGGTTGCTCTTTAACGCTGATGAAATACCTGGGATGGTTGGACGACATACAATGGGAGGACTTGCTTTATCGAAGGTTAATCCTGAAACGGGTGAGTTTTTCAAAAATGAGAAGGGATACTGCATTAAATGTAAATCTGGCGATGTTGGAATGGTCTTGCTTAAATTAGGGAAAGGAACGTTTTTTACAGGATATAAAGACAAAGAAAAGACCGAAAAGAAAATAATGCGTGAAGTTTTTAGAAAGAACGATATTTTTTTCAATACGGGAGACATGCTAAAAATCCACGACGATCTATGGCTGTCCTTCGCTGATAGGTTTGGAGATACTTTCAGGTGGAAATCCGAAAATGTGTCCACTTTAGAAGTAGAATCCATTTTAAATTCATTTCCTGCCATACGCATGTCTGCAGTATATGGTGTAGAAATTCCCAATACGGAAGGTAAGGCGGGCATGGCTGCAATCGTATTGAATCCGTCAATTAAATTTGATATAGACGAGTTTTCTCAGTTTGTTCTTGAAGTATTACCATCCTATTCAATTCCAGTGTTTATTCGCATGCGGGACGAATTAGAAATTACGGGTCCATATAAGATTAAAAAAGTGAAACTGCGACAAGAAGCTTATGATATTGAAGTCGTTCAAGACCAACTCTTTTTCTGGGATTCAAATAAGAAAATGTACATCGTGTTTGAAAAATCCATAAACCAGCAACTAGTAGAGGGAAAATTAAGAATATAAAATAAAATTCATTTTTTTTTGAAGTCTTTATTCATGAGGTTTAATCAATATTTTTAAAATTTAAGGATACAAATTTCTTTATACTTTCCAAAATATTTTGGAGAGTCTTTTTTTTAAAAAGGAAAGGAATCTATTTAAACTCAGAAAAGATATAATTTTGTGGTGTTTCAATCCGTTCACCACAATCCGCGCAGATTGAATAACATTCTCGTAATTCATCAGTAGGTATTTTCGTGATCGTTCTGTCGTGAACTCGTAGACTTCTTATTTCAAATTTATTATTATCGTGCATCTTTTGTAATGTTAATACAATTAAAAAATGGTTATTTATCGCATTATTCATCTGGTAATGAAAGATTTTATAATCTGAATCGGGATCATCGGCGTGTTCATCACGATCCTTTACATTACTTAGTTTATACGAACAGTTAACCAATAATGCATCCTCGTTAAAAACGAAGAGCATTATTTCGCTATTTCCATCGTAATTACTAATTATTTTGATAATATCGTTACGTAGAAAGGAGTTATCGCGTGATAACAAGTCTTTACTTTTAGAACATTCATTATACACTTCAACAAGTTTTGCATTAAATATTTCATCGCTCAATTTAAAGTTTTCTCCTCTTAATATCCCCCATACATCATCAAGATAATCGCCCCAATCATCTTTGTCAAGATCGTGCTTTTTTATTAATAAATCAACGTAATAATTTGCAAAGATCTGACCATTTCCAATGGCACCATCGTATATTTCGTCATCTATCCTTGGATAATACCATCCACAACCGCTTGAAAAAGAAGGCATTTTAGATCCGCCATATTCTTGCATAAAATCTCCAACTCTCTCATATACGCTCAATATGAAGTGATCTGAGAGTCTAAGTAATTGTCCAGAATGGTCGTGCGGAGGATCGTTAGAATGGTCGATAATGTATTTTGGATTATTGTCTAAATAGTTAACAATTTCTTTAAAAATGTCAGACTTTAACTTCTCGTGAGTTTTAGTAGTTATCTTGTTTTCCTCAATAAACTTTCTTAAATCTATTTCCACTTTAAGTCACCTCATTTACATTCTAATTTAATAAGACATTTGATTACAACTATTTAAATAAAGAGTCCCTGATAATTTAGTAGATGCCGGTTTTTATGATGACCTCGAAATCACTGGTCCATACAAGATAAAAAAGGTCAATCTCCAAAAGGAGGCTTACAATATTGAAGTCGTTCAAGATCAAATACTCTTCTGGGATTCAAGTAAAAAAAAGTACATGGTGTTTGAAAAATCCGTAAACCGTCAGTTATTAGAAGGAAAATTAAGGGTATAATTTACATCTTTTTTCTACAGATTAAAAGAAAATTTATAATTAAATGTTGAATATTTCTTCCTCTGGATGATCAACAATAATAACGGAGAAGTCGAGAGCGGCTTTAATATCCTCTTCAGTAATCCTTGGATATTCTTCTATTTAATTTTCATTCCATGGAGCTTCACTATTATGGATTCGGGATACAATTGAATTAATTTTAAATCTAAATCTTTTCATGTTTCTTTAATATTTTTTCAATTTCTAATTCTGCTTCTGAAATCTTATAATTCAATGTTATATTTCTGCTTTTTAATTCATCTAACATTTCCCATATGGATATCCCAGCATTCTCAGCAGCTTTACCTAAAGATATCTTATTATTGAGATAGTCTTTTAAAGCAATTTCCAACTTTTCGTGGGATACACTTTTCCATAACAATTTTCTTATGAATGATGATTGATCTTCATGATTCAAATCTCTTAATTTATCAATCTCTTTTTTCAAATCATCGGGTAATATAATTGAAATTTTATCTCCCAAATTTTTCACCCTTTTCTATATATTCTTGTATAACATCTGCTGAAATCCAACTATCTTCACCAAAATAATGAATACCGCGATTTCTTAAATTGAGTTTAAAAAATTAATAAAAAAAATTAGAAATATTAACTACTTAGAATTCTTCCTCGTCTTCTTCTTGCAAGAGCCCCGATTGTTTTAATAAGTCCTCAACTGAATCTCGAGCTTTCATGACTTGCTCGTTTTCGTTTAGGTTAAGTTTCTCCAGCATGGAATCAGAAAATTCTATAAATTTTTTTACTGACGACGAAGAAAAGTCTTTAATTTGGTTTTGGGTTTTTTCTATAAATTCTCTTCCCGATTCTCCAAATACACTTCCAGCAAAATCGAGTAGTGAACTGTTTAACTTATCAATAACAGTTTTTTTCTCTTCTTCTTCACTCATTTTATTTATCCTTTTTTGTTTTTTAACGAAGATTATTTTTAAAAATAAATTTGCATGGTATAAATAATTTTTTCAAATTGTATTCGTATTTCAAGTATTAGTTTACATAACACAAAGTCTATTTATATAATGAAAAAAAAAAATTCTACAACGAATCTTTTTTAAAAACTGTGAAGATGGTCGTTTTAGAAATATCATGATTGTAATTATTAGGAATTTTTTCTTCAATAATATTCACGAGACCGATTAAAGTATCTTCATCGATTTCATAGTTTGTATCAAATTTATGTAAAAATATCGAAAGTTTCACCATGTATTTTTCACTTTGAAGTATTTTTATTATTTTTCCTAAATATTCTACTGCTAAAACATATCTTTTTTCGTCTTGAATATCAATCACGTAAATAATTTTATCCGTTCCCGCAATATAATCGGGTAGTCTTTCTAAATGTTCTCTACGATACTTTTCTTGACCCCCAAAATCCCAAATATTAAATTCTGTTTTTTTATCTTCAAATTGAGTTCTTTCTATTCCCTTTGTAGGTTTTAAAGAGGTATACGATAATAAATTAGTGGTTTTTTGTAAACTAATGACTATTGAAGTTTTCCCTGAATTGTTCAATCCTAGAAATAAAATCTTTTCCTTTGACATGATAAGTTTCTTTTTAATAAACTTGTAACCATTTTAAATAATATATCAAAAAAAATTTGCATTTATTTTATCTCGAATTTAAAGAGAAGAAAGAGTTATTTAAATTTTTGTTTACCATAAAGAAACTAATTCTTATTTTAAATACAAGAAATTAATTATATGATTTTTTTTCTCTTCAATTTCTTTAGATCGTCCTTACTATAGCCAAGTAATCCACAATATATTTCTTCGTTGTGTTCTCTGAATTCTGGTCCTGGAACATCTACAGAACCTTTAGTGTCAGAAAATTTTATTAATGGGCCTGGTAATGTTGCCTTTTCGACACCCCATTTAGAAAAATCGAAATGATCAACTAGCATGCCTCTTTCTTTAAGGTTTGGATGACCATGAACCTCGGTCATTTTTAAAGATTTGCCATATGGAATTCTAACAGCCTCTAATTGTTTAATTGCTTCGTCCCGAGTCAATTTTGAACTCCAATCTTCGATAATTTCGTCTAATTCATCGACGTGTGAAAATCTCTTTATTGGATTATCAAATCTCGGGTCTTCTACTAATTCAGGTTTCTTCAAGATTTCAATAAATAATCTCTCAAATTGCTTTTCTGTAAGCGTAGTCATCGCAATTAGACCATCTTTCGAATGATATTGATTGTAAATTGGCAAAAACTTGGATCCTAACTCTAACTTCGAGGCCATTGGAATGAATTCTTTAGCCTGGGCCCGCATGTTAATCGCAAACATGAGATCGAGCATTGAAATGTCAATGAATTGTCCCTTTCCCGTTTTTTCACGAAAATATAAAGCTTGACTAATTCCAATAGCAGCAACGTGTCCTGCCGTGTAATCCGCTATTGGCAATTTTGGAGGACCCTCCTCCAATCCCAAAGCATCAAGAATTCCTGCTTCAGCTTGGATGATTATATCAAACGCCGTCTTTTTTGTATATTCCTCCAATCCCTCGTTTCCATAACCGGAAATTTTTGCGTATATTAATTTGGGGTTAATTTCTTTCAATATATCGTATCCTAATCCCCATTTTTCCATCGTTCCCTTGACAAAATTCTCAATTAAGACATCTGATTTTTCTACAAGTTTCTTGAAAATATCTTTAGACTCTTCTTTTCTTAAATCTAACGATATCGATTTCTTGCCTCTATTTAAAATACTGAACAGGGGAAATATTGTTTTTTCAAACTTAACGAAAAGACGAAATGCTTCACCAAAAGGAGGAGGCTATAGTACTGTTGCGAAACGCACTCAGAGTTCTACCTTAATAACTTCTGCTCCTTGATCCGCAAAAAATATGGTCGCCCACGGGCCGCTGATAAATTTTACTCCTTTTGGCGATGTGCCATTAACAACTCATGTCATTAAAAGTGTGAGCAGTCGAGTAGACGAATTCCTTCAAAAATTTTTGACAAAGAAACCCCTATTATTTTGATTTATTTTGAATCATGATATTTTCATATATAAAATAATTATTACTAAATAGAAGAATGAATGAGAAATAAGTTTTTCAATAAAGAAAGAACTAAAAAATAAAAATTAAAAAATAAAAAAAATAGTTAGACGGCGTTAATTACTCCATGTAATTAACTATAATTGATGAAATTAAGATGTTTAACAAGAATTAAAACTTATTTTGAAATTAACATGTAAAATCCAATTCAAATTTAATAATTTGGTAAAATTTAATTAAAAACAAGTTCTAATAGATATATTCAATAATCAAGTTAAAACCAACTTAATTAATTAGCATAAAAAACATAAGGCGTTAAATTTATGATTGATGTTCGAAAAAAACTCTGGGAACCCTCAGAATTGTGGCTTAAAAATGCGGAAATCACTCGTTTCATCGATTTCGTTAATAATAAATACAAACAAACTATTGGGGGTGGAAAAGAGTTATATAAATGGTCAGTTGAGAAGATACCGGATTTTTGGGAGGCAATGTGGGAGTTTGGAGGAATAATTGCGTCTCAAACTTTTTCTAAAGTTATAGACGATTTAAATAAATTCCCTGGATGTAAATGGTTCCCCGATGCAAGGTTAAACTTTGCAGAGAACCTCCTGAGGTACAAAGACGACCAAATGGCTTTTATTTTTCAAGGCGAAACAAAAGTATCAAAACAAATGACATACAACGAATTAAACAATGTTGTTGCTCGTGTGGCGAAATCTCTTAAGGAAATTGGTGTAAAAGTTGGAGATCGAGTAGTATCATACATACCAAATCTAGTCGAAACTCCAATCGCAATGCTCGCAACTACGGCAATAGGAGCAATATGGGCCTCTTGCAGAGCAGAGCTTCAATCAAGTGCGGTGATTGACAGGTTTAGTCAAATTGAGCCAAAAGTGCTCTTTACTGTTGATGGATATTTTTATAGAGATAAAGTTTTTGATATCCGGGAGAATGCAAAAGCAGTTGTTGACGCCATTCCATCAATTGAAAAAGTGGTGGTTGTTTCCTATGTAACTGAAGGAAAATGTGATGTAAGCGGCATTCCCAAAGCTGTAAATTGGGAAGACTTTATATCTAAAGATGATGATCCACCTCTCGAATTTGAGCAGTTACCCTTTGACCATCCTTTATATGTAATGTTCTCTTCAGGAACGACTGGAAAGCCTAAGTGTATGGTTCAAAGTGCTGGCGGTGTACTCATCAATCATCTTAAGGAGCTTATCCTTTCTACAGATTGTAAAAGAAGTGATGTACTTAATTATATCACTGCACCAAGCTGGATGATGTGGAACTGGTTAATTAGTGGGTTAGCAGTAGGTTGTACAATTTTTCTTTATGATGGTAATCCTCTCTATCCTGATCCTCTTAGGTTCTTTGAACTAATGGAAAAACATAAAATTTCAATTTTTGGTACAAGTGCGGCTTATATCCATTATTTAATGAGTCTTGGGGTTAAACCT
>JAUXAJ010000040.1 GCA_030620005.1 Promethearchaeota archaeon
AATCGTTTAGCAATACAGCCCATGGAAGGTTTTGACGCAAAGATAGATGGTAGCCCAAGCAAACTGACATTCAGACGATATAAACGGTATGCAGATGGGGGTGCTGGTTTAATATGGTTAGAAGCAACGGCAATTTCTAATGCAGGTCGCTCAAATCAACACCAACTATTATTATCTGAGGATAGCCTTGATAAATTTAAAGAATTAGTTGATTTTGTGAGAATCAATGCGAATAAAACCCTCAAGGGATTAGGTTTTAACAACAACTGCGTGCTTATCCTTCAGCTTAATCACTCTGGAAGATATAGCAAGAGAGAAGGTAAAAAACACCCGATTCGAGCATTTCATAATTTGGATTTAGATTCACATTTCGGTGTTTCAGAGAACGATGGAACGATAATAACTGACTTTGAATTAGAACAACTTGAAGATTTATGGGTTAAAAAGGCAATCTTAGCCAAGCAAGCAGGTTTTGATGGTGTTGACATTAAATCATGCCATGGTTATTTAATTAACGAGTTATTATCTGCCAGGACTCGCAAAAATTCCAAATATGGTGGTGACTCTTTAGAAAATAGAGCTAGCCTTTTATTAAACATAATTAAAAAACTTGATAAAGAGCTAAAAAATGATTATAACTTCCTAATTACAACTCGAATGAGTGTTTATAATGGTATTCCTTATCCATATGGTTTTGGAGTGAAAGCCACGCCAAAAGAAAGTTTTCCAGCTTCAGTTGATCTCACGGAACCAATTGAATTAATTAAACAGTTATACAAGCTTGGAATAAGACTAATTAACATTTCTGCAGGTAATCCATATTATAGTCCACATATAACCAGACCATTCGATACCCCAATAGAGGGCGAAAGTTTACCATCTGAGCATGCTCTATGTGGTGTGAACAGGATTATTAATTTAACAGCAGCAATTAAAAAGGAAATGAAAGAGGATATGGTTATAATGGGATCTGGGTATTCTTATTTACGTCAATTCGCGGGACATGTTGTTGCTGGATTAGTTCATAAAAAAAGTGTGGATGTATGCGGATTTGGACGAATGGCTTTCGCGAATCCTAATTTTCCAAAACAAATCTTTGAAATCGGAATCATCGATAGAAAAATGACTTGTATAACATGCTCTAAATGCTCTCAATTCATGAGACTTGGTAAAAACACGGGATGTGCTATAAGAGATCCTCACTATAAAAAAGAATAGAGATTATCTGAGTTATTATACTGAATATAAAATGTTCTTTCAAATGTTTCCATCCAAGATCAATCTTATTAGCCGGAGAACCTCACTATAAATGGATTAGCTCTTCTTATTGAAATATCCTTCCATTAGAATAATCTTTCCAAACATTTTCAAACCATCCAAGTTCTTTTGGTACGTCTCTAACTTCTTCCCATACGATTTTGATTCCATTTTTTTGAAGTCGGATGGTTTGTATTCTGTTTTTCAAATTAATATTACTTGAAACAAACCCAAATTGTTTCAATTTGCCAGGTGGTTCAATTGTTTTTTCATTAATAGAATCGTTTAATCTCTGTCTTAAAATTAAATAAGATCCTCTACTTTTTCCATTTTTTTCATGATAGTCTAAAATTGAATTCAAAATTAATAACTGTGTAAAGAGGGCATCTTTAATCCTAAAATAATCGATGATTTCTTTATTATTATTAATTAAGATTTGGAAATTAAGAATTTTTAACTCATTTTGTACTTTTCTAACTTCTTCCTTAAGTCCCTTGAGATCTCTGATGATTCCACCGAATTTTGACATTCTATTTTGAATTTTAGATAACATTTGAAATGGAGATATTAATTTGTTTTTTATTTCGGGATCCTCTTGAACTACAGGTTTAAGATTATCAATCAATTCACTCAATTCTTCACTTGCGATCTCGTTAAAAATTTCTGAATTGGGCAATTCTTGGTCATATCCACGTCCAATTTTCTGGGATACTCTTAAGCCTCCGACTTGTCCTGAATTTAACGCTGCACCTCCAGGTCTGTGAACGCCATGACTTCCATTGACTTCTCCGACGGCAAAAAGATGCTTTACTGTAGTTTCCCACCAAATATTTCCTGAAACGCCTCCATTCATGTGTTGGTTACATAAAGCTATTTGAATGGCTTCTTTTCTTAAATCAATTCCGTTTTCCAAATATAGAGAGAGGGCTTTTTCATTCATGCTTTTTAGTCGTTTAATGGGTGTCTCTCCCGTTGATTTGGAATTAATTAAATATTCTTGTACAATTTGATCTAAACTTTCAAAATCGTAATCAAGCGGATTTTCTCTATAGTCTAAAAAAACTTTCTTGCCTAAAATCTCAGTTTCATGATACACTGCTAAATCGATCAACGAAGAACCGCAATTCTCTATCCTTTCTGAATTAAAAGGCCATTGATAACCTTTTAAAAAAATTGCCTTTGATAATTCTTTGAAGGATGGAAAGTATTCTCTCAAGAATTCATTTCTATTTTGGTTCTCATCAACAGAATAATATCTTGGAATTACTTGTTGATATGAACCGGATAAATTCCACCTAAATTTTACAGAAGCTAATCCAAATTGAGATTCTGTTAAGTTTTGAAGCATACATCCAGCCTCAATTGCTAAGCTTGTCGTTCCCTTTTGAGTCTCAGGATATACGGAATGCTTGTATAAAATTGCTGGACCTCCTGTTGCAATTATAACATTTCGGGCTTTAAAGATTTTAATAGAACGAATAAAATTATCTAAATTTTTATTTTGTGATAACTCATCTGTTTTGGTACATATCAATCCGATAGCTTCGTTTTTATCCTTTATGTGATCCACCAAAACTTTAATTGCATGATGTTTATCATAGATTCTAATATCGTGGTCTCGTACGGCTTTTAATAGACATTTACACATTTTTTGAGAAGTCAAGGGGCCAATGGAAGTTGCTCTTTGTCTTGGATCGTTATCGGTTTTATATCCTACAAAACCTCCCAATTGATCGTGAGGAAAAGGAACTCCAAGGTGGACTAAATGAAAAAATTCTCTTAAAGAATTGGATGATTCAATCAAAGCAATATCCCCGTGCATGGCACCACCAACATGGAAATCTTTCGCCATTTCATGAGGTGAATCCGCTTGATCTCCAATAATGGACATCTTATAATAAGTTTGTTTGTCAGATCCAGCATTAAACGAGGTTCCACCGCCAAGATTATCCGTTACGATAGCTACCATCGACGGATCAATTCCTTCTTTAACTAAATGTATGGCACAATTTAATCCAGCAGCACCAGACCCAATGATCATGGAATTATATTTTTTAATTTCGTAATCATTTAAATTATTGTTAATTATTTCCACCCGTTAAACTAATTTTCAAAGACGACGTAGGTGAAAACCACCATCAATATCGATGATAGTTCCCGTTGAAAATGGTAAAAGACCACTAACAATTGCCACAACCGGCTTAGCTATATCAATTGGTTTTCCCCAGCGCTTAATGGGAGTGAGCCCCTCCTTGATTAATTTTTCGTATTTATCGTGAACTTTTTCTGTCATGGGTGTATCGATTATTCCCGGTGAAATTTCAAATACTTGAATTCCGTAATCGGATAACCTATCTGCGAATAATTTTGTCATCATTGACATCCCCGCTTTAGATAGGCAATATTCTCCTCTATTGCGTGAAACTGCGTATCTACTCAAGGAAGAAATATTAATTATATACGGGTTATAGCTTTCTTTAAATGCTTCCTTTAGCTCGATCATCCATTTTGCTACGACTTGAGTTAGGAAGTAGGGGCCTTTTAGATTAATAGCCATTACCCAATCATAAGATTCTTCAGAAATTTCTAAAATGTCTCGTCTTGTCTTGGGCGCTACACCCGCATTATTAACTAAAACATCAATGCGGTTGAATTTTTCTTTAATTATTTTAATTAATTTTTCTCGTTCTTGTTTTTTACTAATATCCGCTCGAACAAAAATATAACTATCTTCTAAATTTTCCTTATAAATCTCTCTAAGTTTTTTTAAGTATGAGCCAGATAATTTTTTTGTTAACGCACCATTTATTACCACAAAAAACCCTATTTTAGCTAATTCTAATGCAATTGCCTCTCCAATCCCGTGAGTACTGCCAGTAATGCAAGCAACTTTATTTTGTTCCATAATTGTAAGTAATTAATGTATCTTTTTTATTAAAAAGTATTTAAGGTCTGTTAAAGATCCTTTTTTTTACCAAGAAAGAAAGCCACGCCTTTGCTTACGTGATGAATAGCCATATTAATAGTATGAATAGGAAACGACCAAGATAATTAATAAATATTGACTAATAATTTTAATATCTAAATATTTAATAGTGAAAAAAAGGAAATATAATCAATATAAAAAATTATTCTTCTTGGTTTTTCAGGATGAAAGAAACTAAAAAAAATCAAAAATTTTCGTATAAAAGAGCTATCTCTTATAGCATCGGTCAAGTATCTGATATAACGAGCTATCAAACTTTCACGTTCTTAACGTTCACCTTTTATTTCGCCGTAATTGGAATTAGAATCGAATTAATTGTCATAGGTTTTATTATTTGGGCTTTATGGAATAGCTTTAACGATTCTTTTATAGGCTACATTTCAGATAGGACTAACACCAAGTGGGGTCGTCGTAAGCCATATATAATGATATCATTAATCCCGATGGCCGTAATCATATTTCTCTTATTTACTCCTCCGTTAGCCATGGGAATAACTGATGAGATCACCAATTTCATCTATTTTTTCCTTATTATCATTGTATTCGAATTATTTTTCACAATGTACGATTTAAATTATACAGCTCTTTTTCCTGAGTTATTCATATCTGTCGAAGAACGCACCAAGGCAAATAATGTAAGGCAAACGTTTGCAATTGTTGGCTTAATAATGGCTTTTGTTTTACCGGGATTTTTCATTTCAGATTATTCGGACCCTAATTCTTTACCAGAGTACCAAATATTTGGAATAATAACAATGATAATAATCATTATTCCTGGACTTCTTTTTTTAAAGTTTTCTCCCAAAGAAAAAGTAGAATTTTCAGGCGATTACAAGACTGCTCCAGGCTTTATTGAATCAATGAAGACCTGCTTGAAAAGTAAATCTTTCATGTGGTATATCCCAGCTGAAGTAGCTAACTGGTTTGTTTACGGGATTCTGCCGGCAATTGTCCCGCTTTACGGTAAATTTGTTTTAGGCATTACAGATACACTGCTTCTATCTTTATTATTAGGAGTAGCTTTTATATCTTCTGCGATTTTCATGACTGTACTATGGAAGCCACTAGTTCAAAAGATTGGTCCTAGAAAGTCCTGGTTAATATCAATGACGACTTGGATCGTAATACTCTCAACATTAATGTTTGTATCTGATTATATTATTGGATTATTGATGTTTTTTCTCATGGGAATGGGATTATCGGGTTCTCTATATATAATAGATATAATCATTGGAGATATCATCGACGAAGACGAAGTAAAAACTGGAACAAGGCGAGAAGGAAGCTTCTATGGAATTAACATGTTTTTAATGCACCTATCAACGGTAGCAGTGTTCTTGGTTATTGGCCCAGTATTTATTATATCAGATTGGCAAGTCTACGATCCTACCAAAATTACTCCAGAGATAATATTTGGGCTAAGAAGCTTGATATCAATCTTTCCAATAATTGCACTATTAATTGCCATATTTGTTATATACAAATATCCATTAGATGGAGAAAGGTTGAAAGAGGTTAAAGAACTAAGGGAAAAGCTTCACGCAGAAAAGAAATCCAAATTATAACTCTTTTTTTTATATATCTTTTCTAATGTTTTTATGATAAGAAAACATTAAATTATTTTAACATTTAAATTTATATCAAATTAAATTTTCTAAAAAAAAAAATGATGCATGATGGAAAAAAAAGAAAATAAAGTAGGAAAAACTGCTGCAATTTACAGTCTTGGGCAAATTGGTGATATAACTGCTTACCAGACATTTACTTTTTTAGTGTTCACATTCTATTACGCTGTAGTAGGAATAAATATCGCATTAATATCAATCGGGTTCATGATTTGGTCAGTTTGGAATGCTATTAATGACCCAATGTTAGGTTATTTGTCAGATAGAACACATACTAAGTGGGGACGTAGGATACCTTATGTAATAGTTGCATTCATACCTTTAGCTATAATAATGATTCTGCTTTTTTCACCCATAAAGACATTAGGAATAACGGATGAAATTGCTAATTTTATATATTTCTTAATCATAATAATCGTCTTTGAGCTATTCTACACAATGTACAGCTTAAACTTAACCTCCATATTTCCAGAAGTTTTTATTTCTAGCGAAGAGAGAACCAAAGCAAACAATGTGAGACAAGTATTTACCATAGTCGGGTTACTCGTGGCTTTTATTTTACCAAGTTTTTTTATATCAGATTATTCGGACCCAAATTCCATAGGAGAATATCAAATTTTCGGGGTTGTCTGCATGATAATAATCATTATATGCGGTCTTATTTTCTTAAAATTTGGTCCAAAAGAGAGAGACGAATTTAAAGAAGATTATCAAAATGCGCCAAGCCTTAAGGATTCAATTAAGCTTTGCGTTAAGAGTAAATCATTCATGTGGTATATCCCTGCTGAGATAGGTAACTGGTTTGTTTACGGCATGCTTCCTACAATTGTTCCACTTTACGGTAAATTTGTATTAAATATTCAAGATACATTTTTAATATCTCTACTGCTAGGATTCACCTTTATTTCAGCAGCAATCTTCATGACGATACTTTGGAAACCCTTGGTTAAAAGGTTTGGAAATAGAAAGACATGGATGCTGTCAATGTCGATATGGATCGCAACCATGGCACCATTAATGTTTATTAATGATCTCGTTGGCGGAATAGTTGTATTTTTTCTAATTGGGATAGGACTAAGCGGATCCTTGTATATAATAGATTTAGTAGTAGCCGATATCGTGGATGAGGATGAAGTTAACACCGGAATGCGAAGAGAAGCAGGATATTATGGAGTGAACGCTCTATTTTTACGATTTACTACCGTGTTTGTATTCCTTGCCATTAGTTCCGTTTTTACGAGCGTAGGTTGGGCAGTGTTTGAACCGGAAGTCATAACTCCAGAGATAATATTTGGATTACGAGCTTTAATATTTATTTTTCCAGCAATAGCTTTAGTAATAGCAATTCTATCTATTTACAAGTATCCCTTATCTGCAAAGAAGTTGGAAGAAGTTCGAGAGAAATTGGAAAAAATTCACGCCCGAAAAATGGCCTAAATCGTTTTTCTCTTTATATTATATTAATCTTTAATTTTTTTTTTTTCTACTAATTTTCACAAAATTAAATGTATCTTCTAATTCGAGATAGAAAATGTAAAAAATGATAAGGAGTTGAATGCGAAAAAGACTTTAAAACGAAACTTGAATGCATTGGTCTGTTTTTAGTTTTTTGAGGAATTCCCTCAATTATGGAAAGAAGATCCCGATTCGGGATTATTAGGTTGAATAAAATGGTCAATGAAGGTTGAATAATTATAATCAGTTATAATAAATACCTCTGACCCCGTTTCTGCAATCGGCAATCGACGGGACGGGATAAACAGTCCAAGTTTGTCCAACTTAATAGATAGTGTAAAGCTAACAAAATATGCTCAAATTGATTATAAAAAATGGACGAATGAATATAGCGGTACTTGGAAAACAGAGAATGTTTATCCAATTTATCTATTTTCAAATGGGGATCAATTTGATCATTGGATTTTAAGTCTGTATGCTGATATAGCAGATAAGAACAAATGTAATGACGATAGATATGATAATATAGATAAAATATTGAAATTAAAACAATAAAAGAAAGAAATTATTAAAAAAAAAAAAATTAAAATTCGTAGCCACATTTTTTGCAAACATTTTTTTTCGCATACATTACCTAATCTATTAGATATTAATAGATCTTTGGGACGTGGCCAATATAACTTAAGACTTTCGATTTATCTTCCATAACTTTTAAGTTTCTCCCTGTAGCACTACACATGGGACATGTAAGTCGTTCTTCAGTACCAAATCCAGCACCAGAACTAATTTCTGGAGGTATTATTTCATGTAATTCAGATTCGACAACTTCAAGAGCGACACCTTTTTCTTCTATTACTTTTTCTTTCTGGACGAGTTCTTCTTTTAATGCCTGAATTTCAGCGTCTTTTTGAGAAATTTGTTCTTTTAACTCGTAAGTTTGTCCACCTACAATACCACTTTCTTGTTCAAATGTAGAAAGCTTGTTTCTCAAGTCTTGAATTTCAGAATTCAAATTATTTATTTCGTTTTCTTTAGCTGAAACAGCATTGTTTGCTTCGTTTAGCTTGTTTTCTAATTCTGGGACACTCTCTTTTATAGATTCCAAGTCTGATGCTTCAGCTTCTATTTTTGCATTTAAATCGTCTATAGTTGAATTGAGTTGATCAATATAGTTATCCTTACTAGTAATATCAGCTTGTTGGTCGCCCTTTGACTTTTTAAGCAATTCCCTTGTCTCGTTAAGATCGGCTGTTGTTTTTATGAGCGAATCGGACATAGAATTAAGATTTCCTTGAGTTTGAGATAATTCGGTTTTTTTTTCAGTTAATTGTCTTTCCAAATCATTTACTTTAGCCCTGAGATCTAATAAAAATCTACCTTCGACTTTTTGACTTCCATCTGGACGAGTTTCAGCTTTTTGCCAATCGATTGGTGACATTTTAATTTTTCCGCTTATTTGATTTTTTTTTTTATAATTACTTGTAACTGAATTGTTTTGTTACGATATAATAATATATAAATTTATAATAAATAAATGTTCTATAACCAATTAAGATTAGTTATGATAATTTATAGAATTTATGTCTATCTTAAGAATTATCTTTTAATCTAAGATTATATAAGAAAATGGTCGTAGTATATTAAATGGAAGAAGGAATCGATAATATATTTGAAGTTGACATCATATCGTCATCAGGAGTGCATAACTCCAGGTTTACATTAATTATACTCCTTCAGTTTCATTTTGGGTTGTTTGTGATAATTTTAGTAAATTCGTGGTATTGGAATTATTTATATTATTATATTACAGGCAATTTAATTTTCCCAATGAATTTAAATAAAGAAGAGTGGTTCAAGTGGTTGATATTTCTTTTGTTTCCTTTAAACATATACGGAAGTCTGTTTTTATTTGTTTTTAGCATCATTTTGTTTTCAGCTGGAGTTTATAAGGTTTTAAATTGGTTATATCTTCCTAAAGAAGGAGTATTTAAAAAAGGAAGTAAAGGTTGGAAATACATGCATAGAAGATTCTGGACCACTTACTTTCCAATATGGTTAGCTCGCGCGACACCCCTTCCATGGGTAGACATTGTTTGTTATCGGCTTTTTGGAACGCGAGTTGGCAAAAATGTAGTCGCGTATGAGGGTTATATTGATCCCGGAAAATTCGTAGAGATTGGCGATTTTTCAATGACATCGTTGAATATTTGTATTTTTTCTCATTTAATTTATCACGATAAGGTTCTAATAAAAAAAGTCAAGATTGGAAAGGCGTGTGTTATTGGGCCCCAATCAATAGTAACGCCTGGAACAATCATGAAGGACGGTGCCATATTAGGAGCAAATAGCTACACTAGCTTCGGGCAAGAACTAAAGGGCGATTTAATTCACATTGGAGCCCCCGTTAGTTTTACTTTTCCAATACAATCGCTCGAAGAGTCTAAAGAAAAAGTTAAGACATTAGGAAGAACTCAGAATGAAGGCCATTGAAATTTAAATGATTCGAATCAAGGGAGAGATGTAAGAAGTAAAAAAATGTTTCAACCCGCGAGTTTAAAAGGACCTCCGTCTATTACCCCAATAGACGAAAGATTTCGTAAAAAATATCTCATAATTTATGTTATCATTATTATTCTTAGCTTCATTCCTGTTTCGTTATTTGAATATTTTTATTATATTACTTTTTGGAAAATCGAATTTTACTGGTTGTTTTTTCTTCTACTACCACTAAATCTTATATTATTAATCTACATTCTACAATGGAGCGCAATTTTTTTCTCATTATTATTTTTAACAGTAATTAAATTACTACACGGCCCAAAAGAAGGAGTGTTTAAAAGAGATGTTCACGATAAAGATTATTTCTTCTGGAACTTAAGGAATATTATTAAAAAGTGGCCATTATATATCACTGCTTCAAATCCTTTTCCGTGGCTTAAAAATCGTTTCACATTACGATTCTTCGGGACAAGAATAGGTTCACATTGCCTGTGTAATAATAGTTGGATATCTTCGGAGCTCGTTTCGATTGGTAAAAACGTGATTATTGGAATGGGCAGCACAATTTTAAACTTTGGAATAGAGCAAGATAAATTCATCCTAAAAAAGATTGTGGTTGAGGACGACGTAATTATTGGAGCAAAATGCGTTCTCTTGCCAGGCACTATCATTAGGAAAGGCGTTAAACTTTCTGTGCTTTCATTCACAAATTATAATCAAGTATTAGAAAAAAATTCAATTTACATTGGACAGCCAGCAAAATTGAAAATGGATTAAAAAAAAATGAATGTTGAAGAGTCAATTAAAATTAACGGGGAAAATCACCCAAAAAAGAGAATCGTAATTATATCTGACACGCATATTACACCGTTCGGTACAGAATTTAATCAAAAAGCATTCGATGTTGGCGTGGAAAAAATTAACAAGATCAAGGATGTTGACCTTTTTTTACATTTAGGAGATATCACGCAAAATGGGACGTTATTAGATTACGAATTCGCAGTGGAACAAATGAAGAAATTTAAACCCGTTTCTAAAGCTCCACTTGAGTATTTAATAGGCAATCACGACGCTTTAAACGTGGGATATTTATTATTTGAAGAACTTATCGGAGAAGGCAAAAGATACTTTGAATTTGAAGATGACGAATTGTACGTGTTAGGAATAGACTCAAGTAAGCCCGACCAAAATTCTGGAGTTATTCATCATAAAACTATTGATAACGTGAGAAAAAGAATATTACAAGAAGATAGATGTGAAAAGCTAAAAGTTGTATGTTTTCATCATCAGCTCATTCCAATTCCAAACACGGGAAAGGAAAGATCAGCGATAGACGATTCGGGAAACATGTTGCAAATGCTTTTAGAGTCAGAAACTGACTTGGTATTAAATGGACATCGACACATCTCAAATTTATACACTGTAAGTAGTCCTAAGAAAGACTTATACGTTTTTAACGCAGGAACACTAAGTTGTACCAAAACACGATATCGCGAATTGAATACTTTCTCAATAATAGATATTGAAAATAACCGTCTTACTTTTAGAATATTACCTGTATTCGAATTATCGTTTAGAAAAGAAATTCCACGCACGATAAAACATTATACCTATCGAGTAATAAGTAAAAAGGAAAATCCTTATTGTAAATTCATACAATTATCTAACTCATTGATTACAGAAGATTCTGATTGGAATAATACTACTTTTGACAATGCCATTAAAAAAATAAATAGTATTCCTAATATTGATTTGGTCGTTCACGCCGGTAATTTAACGCAAAACAGTTATAAAGAGGAATTTAAAATCGCAAAAGAAAAATTTAATATTTTGAAACACCCTTATATAGTGGTTCCTGGTCACACAGACTCCCGTCCTCCAGCGTGGAGATATTGGCAACAATACTTTGGTTCATTAGATCCTCTATTCCAAAACGATAAAATAGTCTTCAAAGGCATGAATTCAACCACTCAAGACTCAAAAACAGGTTTTATTGGTCGAAAAAAATTACGAGAATTCATTGAAAAGGTTTTAAGTCTTAGCCATCAAAAAATTTTTGGTGTTTGTTGTTTTCACAATCTTATACCAACCCCCTTGAGCGTTTGGAGAACAGAGCTGATTGATTCTGGAGACGTTCTCTCTCAATTTGCTCGATCTCAAATAGGTATCGTGTTAAATCACTCTCCCAGCATATCGTTTAATGTAAAAATAGAAAATTCCGTGTTCTCTAACGGAGGAAACCTTCAGGGCAATTATTTCAACGAAAATTTAATAGAAATTGACATTTATAAAGATGGATTAATAAATTTAACCGAACACGATTTAAAAACGGGTAAAAAACGTATAATTGGAAAGTATAACATTATAATTCTAACATGATTTAAAATTCAGTAAATTGAAAAAAAATGAAAGCGACCCATCTAAAGCAATACAATTTAATTCTAATTCGATACAACGAGATATGGCTGAAATCAACAAAAATAAAAATCCGGATGTTAAAAACCTTAATGAATAACATTAAAATCATGTTGAACAGGGCGAAGATACCATTCAATAAATACCAATTGAGCAGAGATTCTACGAGAATTTTCTATTTTTTCAATAACAAGGATATACTAAATGCAATAGAAGTTTTAAAAAAGGCGTTTGGAATACATTCTTTTAGTCCGGCTTTAAGGACGTCAAGTACTATAAAGAATATAACCGAAAAGACTATTGAAATTGGTAAGGAAATTTTAGAAAAAGGTGATACTTTTGCTCTCAGGGTAAGAAGGTCGGGAAAACACGAATTTAACTCTAAATATATCGCAAATAAAGTAGGACAAGCAGTAAAGGAATATTTTCAGAATTTAAACTTGAAAGTTAATTTATCTTCCCCTAAAAAGAGAATTTTTATTGAGATAAGAAGTGAATTCTCTTACATTTACACTGATATCATAATGAACGAATGGGGCGGCCTCCCTATAGAGCCACAAAAAAAGATAATGGTCATGGATGTTGGAAGATTGAACGATCTTCTAGCAGGATTCCTTCTCATGAGAAGAGGGTGTGAGATATACCCCGTTTTGTTTGATTTAACAAGTAACGAGGTTCAGTTAAAAAATAGACTAGCAAATTGGGCGGAAGTCAGGAATTATGCTCCCCGTTATAAATTTGTTGTTATAAGGATTAAATTGCATGACATTATAAGCGAAGTTTGTAAGAAATTAGCTGATAAAAAAGATACATGCGGTATTTGTCGCCTTGTAAGATTTGACGTTTTATCGAGAGTTTTAAAAACATCGAACGTGAAATGTTTCAAGAAAGTAAGAGCAATATCAGATGGCATGAGTTTAAATGGTTTAACACCCTGTTCAGACGATGTAGACTTAGAGTCAATTGCGCTTAATCATGTTTTCTCAGAATATCCAATTTTCACACCTGTGATTGGATTAGATTTAAAAAAAATCGAACAATATCTATTTACAATTTCAAATTATTTGAAAAAAGGGGAATATTGCCCGTTTAAACCCAAAAATCAAGAATCAGGAATTGAGGAATTGAGAAATGTTTACGAATCCTTAAACTTGGACGAATTAATTTTAGAATGCTTGAATAATAGTGAAGAAATTAATATTTGATTAAGATTAATCTATTATTAGCAAAAGGTTTAATAAAAAATCAATTTTTATATTGTTTGAAGTGTGTACTTATCTTATTAGTATTAATAATGAAAAAAGAAAAAGTGAATTTCGTGGCTAATGTTAGTTTGAATCTATTAAATATTTTTGCTTTGAGAACAAATGAAAAATCCATAGAATATGAAGGAAAAACAGTAAGAAATGTTTTATCTCAGTTTTTAATTAGTTATAAAGATAAATTAGATGATAGTTTATTAAGTAAGAACAAGAAAAAGTTAAATTCCCAAATTTTAGTCTTATTAAACGGGAGAAATATTAATTATTTGAAAAAATACAAGACAAAACTTAACGATGGAGATAAAATATACTTATCAGCACCTATAGCTGGCGGATAAATATTCAGGAGTTAATTTTTTGGCTGAGTTCCTTGGAAGAATTAAGAATATTTAGTCAGGCGGATATCACATTACCGGATTCATTTGATAACTTTCTGGATTTAAAACGATTAATAATTAGTAGAAATTGATCAACGTCAATAGAGGAGTAATTCCTAAATCAACAATTCATTAAAGATAAAAACCAAACAAAAAAATTACCCAAAAAATCTTCAAAAACTCTTTTTAATAATGAAAAACTTTTTTTTTAATTTCAAGGCGATTTTTTACAAAAAATTATTAATATCCATTTCAATAAATGATTTAAACAAAAAAAGAAATACTAATAAATTATTACGATTAAAATAAGTTAGGTGAAAGTGAAAAGTGCGAAAAATTTCCTTTTTGGGACTCGATAATGCTGATAAGACTTCGATTATTACTGTAATAACAAAACGGTTCGGTTACGAGGAAGAAGTTTTAAAATTAGTGCCAACAAGAAGAATTGACAGGGATACATTCAGATTTCTAGGGATAGAATTTGCAAGGCTAGATTTCGGGGGGCAAAAACAATACAGAGATGATTATTTAAGATCTCCTGAAAAATATTTGGCAGGCACGGATTTAATTTTTTACGTTATTGACGCCCAAGATTTCTCGCGATACGAAGAGTCTATTGAATATTTAAACAGAATTTTATTGTATTTAAAAGAAGATCAAAGTTATATCCCAATTGCTATATTTTTTCACAAATTTGACCCTGAATTAGTCAATGACAAGAGCATCGGCAAAAAAGTAGCGATGCTGAAGTTAAATTTAACAAGATATTGTCACGATTTTGATATTTTTTTCTTTGAGACAATTATTTACGATGTAAAGTCAGTCATGGACGGTTTTTCGAGTGGATTGTCTTTATTATTTGATAAAGCGGAAATGTTCCAGAATTTATTCGCCGAAATTAGTAAAAATTACAATGCGATCATGATTACTTTATTTGATTCTAAAGGAATAACAATTGGTGAACATTACAGACCTCATCTAAAATTAAAAGAAAAGTTAAAAATATACGATCTATATATTAAAGCACAAAAAAGAATCGTTGCGCAAAATCGATCATTATACGAATTTTCAGACAGATTTGAAAACGGAGGTCGATTCTCAGGGGTAGTTCAGTCGCTAAAGTTTGGATCCTTGGAATTCTATTTGATGTTCATCATTGAAGAAGATGAAACTGATCTAGAAAAAACAGTTACAATTTTAGACAAGATTGAAGCCGCAAAGCCGCAAATTCAAAATATAATCTTGCAGATCATACAATAAATCTCTAATTTCAAATCTTAATTTTTTAAATTTTTAATGAATTCCATGATTCATATTTAGTCGGGATTTGATTTGGTATTTTTATAAAAAATTCAATAGAATGGATTAATCAATATCTTTTAATATATCAGAATTTTTAATAAATTCTTCCATGTTTTCTGTTGTTGGCGCTATTTGCTTTGTAATTTTATATATTGCCGTACATGTTGCGAATTTACCACAGGATTTTAAAATGGATTTTAATTTTGCGGTGTTTTCTTTTTTCAGTAACTCATTTAATTCATTCTTATCTTTAACAGAATCATATAAAGTAGTTAGAAAACCTGCAGCAAAACAATCACCAGCACCAATTCTGTCTATCACATCTGGTACTTCTACACCGGAAAAATTTAACGTTAAATTATCGGTGATAATGTGAGAACCTTTATTTCCCGCCGTGTAGATACGGATTTTAGCATAACTCTTAAATTTTTTATCTATTTCCTCTATAGGTAATATCTCTTTTAAGATAATAAAAGCATCTTTTAAATTGAGGAAAAACAAATCATATCTTTCTTTTAATAATTGATCGAGTTTCGCTAGCTCAGTTACTTTTTGTGTTTCTATATTAAAAGCTGTTATTAAACCCAAATTAAACCCTTTTTCGAATAAAGAAATGAATTTTTCTGCTATAGGCGTAGAAAATATTAATTTTGCATTCTCGAAAGCGTGTTCATCTACTTCTAAATTTTTAAAATTCATTTTATTCTTTAAATTTGGAGCTAAATGAATTTTTGTCGTGAAGTTAGATTTAATAATGGTGCTTACTGGCGTTATTTCGTCGATTTGGAAGATGGCATCTGTATTTATGTCCAATTCTTTTAATTCAGAAATCATCCATTCGCTTCCTTTCCCTACAACAGAAATCAATTTAGTTGGAACTCCGAGCCTTGCGATATATTCAGAGGAGTTATTTCCATTCCCACCTCTTTTAAAAAAGCAACGACCTACTATCTTTTTTGGCGTTTCTGAAAACGCGCTTTTGGTAATTTTTTCAAGCAATTTCTTGTTCAAGTCATCTGGATTATATCTATAAAAATTAAATAGTCGTTCAACTATTTTTTCAACCAATTGCTCGTAAAATTCGCTCTCGTAGTATAAATCTAAATGTAATTCCCCCACTACAATTAAATTCTCAGACACTAAATATCACACCTTTATAACTAAAAAAAATCATAGCGCAGATGGAGGGAATCGAACCCCCGAGCGCTTGCGCGCACCGGCTCGCTCGGTTCGAAAATTAAACGCTCGAGGCCGGCGTCTTACCAGCTAGGCTACATCTGCTTAATCTTCTTCGAGAAATACATTATAAGTCTTATCAATGTCAATTAAATTCCTAATTTAATTTATCAACTACCATATGAAAAACTTTATATAATAATTAATGAAAAATTTTATAAATATTGTGTGATAGAAATACAAAAAAAAATTCAAATAAAACTTCATATAAGTTGAAGCATAAATATTTTGATAATTTTATATATCTAAAATGGATATAAACATTATAGGATATGCAAGCACATAACCTTTTTGAGGACTCTCATATTCACGATAACATATTAGAAACTATTAGGCAAATTCAGAGGGGGGAGATTAAAGTTGGAGATGTTGTATACGATAAAAAATTATTAAAAGATGTAATCGTTCTTGATTTACCTGAATTGAAAGATATTTCAAAGTGTGATTATACTATTTTTCCCATGATAACAAATAAATGTCAAACACTTGATGGAAAAATAGAAGTTTCTTCATATGTGCATTTTGCGAAAATTTCGAATGGTAAATTTTTCTCTGAATACGAGATTAATGAAAAAGATAAAGAGAAAGTTTATTTCTTCGAATTCTTGGCTCGGAAAGAATGTTTTAGGGTAGAGAAAATAAAAAAAAAAGATGGATACATTCTAAAGTTTTTCGGGGATTCTCAGCAACGCGTAAATGATTTTATTGAAGATGCATTATACACTCGTCGCTTCATCAATCCTTGATGATGAGGATACTTCTGTTGAATATGCCTTAGAACTATTGAAGGGATACTGTAAAAAATTGGTTAAATTACAGCAAAGAGAAGAGTGCGGTCCTGTATAAGCTTAATTTATCGAAAAACTTCCGAAATATGTGGAGACTAAGGGCGAATTGTTATTCAATTACAAGCGGATTGAAGGGGCTCCGAAAACTAAAGTAGAAGATAAAATTCACAATTCTGGACAGTTTATTAATCAATATCTTATTTGAATGCTATTTTTCTTTTAAATGGAACACTACTTTTATTTTCATTTTATGCATTATTAATGTTAAAATTTCTAATTTGGTTAAAGAATAAAAAATATAAATTTTTTCCTTTTTTTAAAATTATTTGATAGAATTTGTAAGGTTAGACTCAAGTATAATTATACTTAAGCATACAATTTATATTATTTTGAAGTAGGAACATAAATTTTTAGTTTTAACAAGGGATCCAATATTTTTATTAATCCTTCGTTTTCCATTTCTTTTAACAATATTTTGACTGTAGATACTCTTATATCGTATCTCAATGCTATATCCGTTGCTAGAATTGATTTCTTTTTCAAGATTGACTCCTTGATTTCTTTTTCAAGAGTGCTTGGAATAAACGCGTCTCTCTCAACGACATAAATTTGCTTGGTTCTTCCGTACTTTCTTCTTAAATTTAGTGTAGCCTTTCTAACGAGTAATTTTTCTTCTTTCTCAGACAATGAAAATCACAATAAAATCCAAAGTTGTTAAATTTTTAAAACAATTTAATTAATAAAAATAATTAAAATTTAATAAAATTTTTGTTTTATCGTTGAATAATAAATAAAATTCATCCAAGCTATTCCATAGTTTTTGTTAATAAGGGCTTTTTAAAATTGAAAGATGAATACAATTTTTTCGTGAAAAGAAAAGGACCGGAAGAAAAATACCCAAAAGTTTTCGATTATTTCAAGGGAAAAACGCTTTCTCGCTATGCCCTCTCAAAAAGCCTCATGAAAATTCAACAAAAAATCACGATTAGAGCTTTAGAAATATTAAATCTAAAAAATAAAAACTCATTAATTTTAGATGCTGGTTGTGGGCCTGGATTCACGTCTATTTATCTAAAAGAAATTGGTTATAACGTCGTCGCTCTCGATATTATAACGGAATTTTTATATTTTTACGATTTAAACGACTTGAATCCTATATCCGCCGACATGTGTTTTCCACCGTTTAGATCTAATAGCTTTGACGCCATCATATCAATTTCTGCGTTGCAATGGATATTTAGAGCGTTAAACAACGAATCAATGCGAAATCAACTCGTGAATTTAGCGAGATATTTTCACGACATTTTAAAACCAAATTCCAAGGCTGTATTTCAATTTTATCCCCAAAATGACGCGATCATGAAGGAGATCGGCAAAATTTTTTCAAATAATGCTAATTTTACGGGAAATTTTGTAATTGATAACCCCAATAATCCTAAAAAGAGAAAAATATTCTTAATAGTAAAAAACAATAAAGGGATTCACAGCTAACAAAATTTTCATTTTTTCCTTGACTTTACAAGATAAAATAGTTATTTTAATTTTCAATTATACATTTAATACATCTCGTTATTTAATTGGATGCAATTCTCCCTACTTTTTAAAACTTACGGGTGAAAACAATGGATATTTGCCTTCAGAGGAACGATTAATAACTATCAAAGTAAGACCTTTAGAAGCAGCTATAAAAATATATAGGTACGAACAATTTACTACAAGTGTAGATTAAATATTAGAATATTATGACGAACTTATTAATGTTTCGGTTAAATGTTATTAAGATGATGCTACACAAGCTTCACTATTAGGAGCTACATTAAGTCATGAATCATCTGAGTTTGGCTCTGATAATATAGATCCTGATCCTCTAAATTCAGGATATTATTTCTTTGAAATAAACACGTCAAAAACGGCTTATGCAGGTTCATATAGTTTTAAAATTACAGCTAGCCTTACAAACTATTCAACAGAGGAATTCACTTCTATACTTAAAGTTAATATAAGACCTACTTCCATTAACGGAACTACAAAACTTCTACATAATTCTACGAGCACATGGATAAATAACTCGTTTACTATTACTTAGGTAAAAAATTAAGAAAATCTAGAACCAAATGTAAGAAAGAAATCAGAAGAGTTCATAAAAAAAAAAATTAAATTCTCATTTTACTTAAAAACAATTCAAATGAAAAATTTATAGGTAATGTTATATAAGTCTTATAATATATTATCCTTATAACTTTTTTTTAAATTTAAATAAAAATCTTTTACAAAAATAGGTGTAAAATTGATGAAAAAAAACACAAATTTTAAAGTTCAGATAAAAGTTTTAACGGTGCTACTAATTTTTACAACGACATGTTTTTTCATGAATTTTCCGACAATTATAACCGATTCTCCCGTTGCCATGGAAAGTATAAGCGAGGATGAAAATGCAAAAACTATCATTGAAAATGAGATCGTAAATATTAAAAGTCCAGCTTTAAGCACGATTGGTGATGATCCTTGGTGGAACGCATTTTTTAGTTATAGAAGATTAATAAATATTGTTAATCCCTATGATGATCCTTTAGAAAACCATATAGCATCATTAAATTTTAATTATACTCAAATGCTTGCTGATTTGAAAATTAATGAGACTCTAAAAGACGTAAGAATCGTAGAAAACGGTATTTTAAGAAATTATTTTGTTCAAGTAGATTATCCAGCAGTCGGCAATGCAACCGTGTGGTTTGAAACTAATTTAACTGTATCTAAGGGGCAAACAGAAACCGATACATACATATATTATGGAAATAATTCTATTGAACATGATTCAGAAAAATTTAATAGTAATAATCGCTTTGGTGTAGGTTGGTGGAGATTTGACGAAGAATCAGGTTCTACGGCAGAAGACTCAATAGGAGACATAGATGGTGACCTCACAAATATGGATAATACTAATTGGGTTGATGGTAAGGTGGGAGCAAATGCCCTTTATTTTGATGGTGTTGATGAGACTGTAATTGTTAATAGTATCAATCCGAGAGAAGGATTAACCGTGTCTACTTGGATTAAATCGTATTATTCTGATTGTTATTCTAGTGCGACTAGACAGGGATATTGGCAAATAATAGCTAAATATAGTGCATACATATTAGGATCGGATGGTGTTAATCGTGAGATGAATTTTATTGTTCATACTCCAGACCATCGTTGGCACTATAATTATCCTGGATATTTAGTGCAAAATCCCGACGAATGGCATCATTTTGTGGGAACTTTCAATTACACAGGTAATAATCTTGGAGTTGAAAAATTATACATGGATGGAGAACTGGTAGTATCTCAAGATACCTCAGATGCTACAGATGGTAGAATTTCTCCAGATACAGGACCTATTCATTTTGCACATCGAGAAACTGATCCTGTTGGGTCGGTTAGACATTTTAAAGGTTGGATGGATGATGTCAAAATTTACGATTACGCTCTTTCGGATAGAGAAATTGAACATTTATACAATAGTTCTGTAGTAAAGACTGAATTGAACGAAGAACAAGAAATATCTTCAACAATTCGGGTTATAACTTATGATGTTGATGGAAGAATTGTTCCTAATGCTGAGGTATCGATAGTAAATGATACTGCACAAGCGCCTTATAATTATCTTATAAAGAAAAACTTCACTTTAGAGGATGGTTCCATTACATTCACAGGTTTAGACTATGGCGTTTATAATATCACTGTTAATTATACATTGGGTTCCACCAATTTAGAGGCTGTTGTTTATAATAGTAGTGCTTTAGGTTATATTCTTTATAATTTTTCAGGACTTCAATATAATATAGACATAAAATTGAATATTACAACGATAGATTTCGAGATCTTTGATTGGGATAATAAGATATTGAAAAATGCATATGTAAATGTTAGTGAAACGTCCACAAGTGATGTATTAGAGACTTTAAGACTTAATGAAGGAAGAGCAACATTCCGTTGGGTAAATAAATCAAGATATTATTACAAAATATTTTACGACAACGAGGATTATACTGATATTCCTATACATCTAAATGAAAGTTATATATATAGAGATGATTATGTACAATATTCGAAGTCATATTATCATACAATATTAGTGAATGAATCTAATATACTTACTGGGACTGAATGGCAAATTCAAGAAGATATTTATACAAATAATTCAAAAGCGCTCAATAAAAAGTTGATTAAAGCCAATATAACATTAGCGGGCATGACAGATTTTATTGATACAGTAAAAATTTATTACTTACAAAAAAATGGTGAATATTCAGAAGGGAATGTTATTTATTTTAATAATTCATATTCGGGTGGACAAAAAGATCGGATTGAAATTAATATAAGAAACACGCCTAAACAAAGCGATAATCTAATAAATGATAATTATGAGGCGTACGGTTTGCGCATTGACGTTCAAGGTTATAATAGTACAACTGAAACCCCGTGTAATGGAACAATTATTATTGAGACAATTGAATCAAGTTACGTTTATAATAGAACGGAAATGTCCAAAATAATAATTAAAGTTATTGATAAGAACGAAATTCCAATTCCCTTAACTATTATTAAGGTAAATAAGTCATCACAAGACGGAGGAAATCAAATAGTTTCATTGATAACCGATGATGACGGATATGCTTATGGACAAACCAACGATGATACGGAATTCACATATTCAAGAGGAAAATCGTATAATTTTTCCTTGTTTTTTTATAATGATCAAAAATTCTTTAACATTAGTGAAACAAGTGAACCTAGCCAATGGACACCATCCTTGGGTGATTTTATTGATTTATATAATTTCACATTACTAAAAAATTCGAGCCTCGAATTCACGATGCAGATAGATAAAAGTAATTTCTTGGCAAGATTTTCTGATCCCATCGGAGATACTTCCGTAACTTGGGGAGAAAACATGACATTTTCCGTAATTTATAACATTAGCAGTGATAAGGGACAATCTTGGATTTATTTAAATGATCCTGATGAAATAATTTGTAATGTAGGGGGATTAATATCCGAAACGATGATTAGGGGTGCAGGAAACGGAAATTTCACGATTACATTTAATTCAAGTAAATTTTCTGCTGGAGGGAGTAGTGAGGCTTACATGGTTGAAATATATGGAAGTAAAAATGGATATACTGATCCAGATTCAGTATTTATCATGGTTACTATAGAATCAATTGAAACAGATATAAGCATACGTTCATATAGTTCTCTTGTAGAAATAGAAGAAATTAGTCAATATTATAACGAATTAGTCAATGTAACTGTTAGATATCACAGTATTACTAACGATAAAATTTTATTTGGCGCAACTCTAAGTTATTATTGGCAGTTTGGCTCTGGTGTTATAAATCCAGATCTAAGAGGGAATGGACATTATACTTTTGAAATTAACACTTCAATCGCTCAAAACACTGGTACATATCCAATCATTGTTGACGCTTATAAAGAAAACTATACAATAAGAGATTTAACTTTTAATCTTTTAGTCCAGACGAGACCAACAAAATTGAATGGCACTACGAAATTATATCACAACTCTACAAGCATATGGGTCAACAATTCGTTCGTTTATACTTACGAGTATTACGATACAATAGATTCCGTGAAAGTCGGAGGTGCCGGAGAAGCCGTATATTACTGGTATAAATTGGACGATGATGGAAAGCCCATTGGAACTCCAAGCGACGATATCGATTTAGCATGGGATTCAGACGAGAAATTATTTATCCTAGACTTTGATACAGAAGATAGACAAACGGGGGACTATGCAATTTTTGTCACGTTTAAGAAAAACAACTATGAAGTTCAAAATGCGCTAGTAGACTTGGCGATTAAATATAGAGAAATTACCGCCAAGATATCAGCTTCAAATAAGGAAGGATCGCTAGTTAGCATGGTTAAAGGACAACCAATCGTATTTTCAATAAAATTAACTGATCCTACGAAAGGTTCGAGTTCTTCTTCAGGCGGAACCTCAACAACACAAGCAGCAGTCCCACTGAAAGATGCCACGATAAAAATAACTTTAACCGAATTGAATAGAACTTACAAGTTCAAGGAAGTTGCTGATGGAGTGTACAACCTAACGATTGCTACAACAGATCCCATATACGAAGCGTTTTTCA
>JAUXAJ010000070.1 GCA_030620005.1 Promethearchaeota archaeon
CGTTTCAAGTGGAGATAAGACGTTAGATGAACTGTTATTAGGTGGTTTCCACCGAGATTTAGTCTATTTATTGTATGGAGATAAAAAGAAAACAACCAACATTTTATTAACAACTTCCGTTATTGTGCAAAAGTCGCATGTTAATGGAGGACTAGGAGACGGCGCCAGAGTGGCTTTTATCGATGGAAACAACCGTTTCAATCCCTACAATGTAAGTAAATACGCGGTTTCATTGAGGTTATCACCGCGGAAGGTCTTGGAGAACATAATTATTGCCCGTGCGTTCACTTGGGATCAAATGATCGAACTTTTGGAACATAGACTTTCCAATCTTGAAAATGTAAGGGTTGTTTTGATCTCAGGAATCACGAGTTTGCTCCAAAGTCACGAAAAGCAGTCTTTCGAAGATTTATTGAGAGCCATAGGTGGCATCAAAAAAATGCTCGAGAAAACGAATCCTTTAATTGTTTTAACGGCACCTTTGAACGAATATTCCCTTTTTAGACCCAAGGGTGGAAAAATCCTTTCTCATTTTGGTAACGTGCTGGCGTTAATAAACGACGACGAGCGCTACACGGAGTACATACTCGTGCAGCATCCGTATTTGCCAAATAATCGCCTTTTAAAGTGGAAACTCCGCAAACCAAAGAGGAAACTTTCGAATCCTTTGAAAAACAGGACAATAGACTGCTGGTTTTGATTTGCAGTTTTGTTTAGCTTACATTAAAGCTTAAACATGTCTCTTTTAATTAAAAAAAAAATAATAAGTTAAATTAGTGCTATTAAACTTATTCCTAATACCAAACCAACAATAACTAGAATGATTATTAGAATAACTACCGCCATGATCGAAACGAGAACCGCCTTACCAAAACCTGTTTTGTGTCGAGCCGCTATAATTGCCCAATAAGCTATTAACGTTATTATAAGAGCAATCCAGAAATTTAAAAATATAAAGCATATGGCCATGATTATTACAGCGATTGCTGCAGTAATGAAAATTTGGTTAAAACTTTCATTTTCTGCGTCAAAGAAACCGAAAGCAAGCTTTAATAGAATCGCCATTATTACTATCAAGATGATATAACCGATAATAGTAATGGCAAGTAGAAAGGGACTAGAGATTATATTCATCCAATTTGGATTAAATATTTGAAACAACATTTTGAATCCTTTTTTATCGTTTAATTATTTTAATTATATTTGATATTATATATTTTGGATATAATGATTTTTGAATTTTTGCTTTTTACCATAACAGTTTTTTGGAATTGCAATCTTATTTGTCTTAGTTTTTGTGCTATTAATTAAAGGATTTATAAGCCCCTGCTTAAATAGACTTTCAAAGTTAATAGATAGTGTCGAGGTAGTTTTTAGAGATATTTTTAATCTCAAGTACCTCATTCTTTTTTCTTTTTATACAAACCAGGGTCCTTTTTTTCAAGCGTCAGAGGATCACCACCATACCGGGCTTTTCTTCCTTGATAATATAGTGTTGTCTTTTCATCGCATATTTTGTCCCATTCTGCCAATCCTAGCTTTTTTATCATGATTAGATTATATAGCTTTGAATTATGGGGTGAAAAAATCTCGAAATTAACGATTGGTTGAAGCATTTCGCATGGAAACTCTTGACATTCGAAGCAGAACTCGTATCCCTTGCTTGTTACACATTCATATGTTTTACAAGTAGGAAATTTAAGTATTTGACCCTTTTGGACTCGACATCCATTACAATTATATGCTTTAACTCCCGGACATCTTTTACAGTATATACCGCATGGTGCGTGCCATTTATTCAATTCTTCGCTCATTGTTTCAGCACTATTTTTATTGTATTAAATAATGGTGAATTATCTTTAAACTGTTACTTAAATAGTCTTTATATTGTTTTAAAAAACTAAATTTGCCGTGCAAGCGAGTTCAAATGATTAAAAATCAGAAAATCAGAAAAGTATTTCTATTTAAATTATCTAAAAAATTACTTTTCAAGGTGACTATTATGGGAAGAACAGTGTTATCCTTCAGGCCTGCACTTGAGCACGAAATCGAAAGCTGGAAAGACTTCAAGCGTGCACTTCGTCCAGAAGACCAAGAAGTCCTCAACAAATTAATGACTTTTGCTCGAATTCACGCTGATGCTGGAAGTCTAGGCGCCCGTCCAATGCTTTCTGAAGTATTATTCATGTCGTTTGCGCTCGAACAAGAAAAGAAGATCGTAGAGCTCGAAAGAAAAGTAAAGGAATTGGAAGAAAAACTAAGTAGGAAAGTTCAATAATTGAATGGTAAAAAGAAAATTGATGGTTGGCTCTTGGATGTTTCCACCTGTAGCGAAGGCGTTCTTCTTTGGGTAAAAGAGCACAAAGAACATCGAATCGTGAAAATCATTAGCAAATACAGCCCCGAATTTTTTGCAGTGCCAAAAGCAGAAACGGGGAGCGATTTTAAGAGACTAAAGCAAATTCTCAAGTCGCATCCAAGTGTAAAAAGCGTAAGACTGTGCGAAAAGTATGTTACTTTAGAGGATCACGAAAAAAAGAAGATCTTTGGTGTTTCTGTTGCAAAACCTTTCGTGTTCAAGGCAGCAATTCGCGAAATAGATAAGTTAGGGCTCTTTACCTTGTATAATACGATCTTCCAATCTCGCAGATGTATTTTTACGTGAACGGTTTATTTCCAATGTCATTTTGTAGCTTTTGGGTCGTAGAAAAAAGGAATAGAAAAAAAAATAAAAATGAGATGCATTTGGTTTCGTTTGAATTGAGAGACGACAACGAAAAATTGTTTTACGACTTACCACCTCTGAAGGCAGTTTGGTTGGAGATAAAGATTCAACAAAGCGGGATTAGACCATTTTTTAACGAGCCTTTAGCGCATGCGGAAATTAGCATCGTCGAAAAAGACGAAAGATGCAATATTCCAAGATCGGACGGTAAGAAAAAGAGCAAAATACTCATAGATAAGGCCGACGAAGCTGAAAATCTTAAAGAAATTAGCAAGGTAATTGAGAAGCTTGATCCAGATGTTATCCTAACAAATGGAGGGGACGAGTTCATTTTCCCCTATTTGGCTGCCAGAGCATCGTTTAATGGCGTGTCAAGAGATCTGTTTTTTTCTCGAGATAAGACGCCACTGAGGAACTGCATTTTTAAGCTTTCTGGAGGTTCTGACCATTACATGTCTTACGGAATAATAATGCGGCGTTCAAAGACGCAAGTGTACTTTACAGGACGGTTCCACTTAGATACATCTGCCTACGGAAGCCTGCATTTTAGTGAGGGAAACATCCCTGGAGTCATTGAAGTCGCGCGCTTATCTCGGGTGACCCTACAGAGATTATGCAGAATAACTATTGGAGGCGCACTCCAATCAATACAATTTTATTACGCATATCAACTTGATCATTTAATTCCACCCTTCAAAAAAAGTCCTGAGGGATTTAGAACGGGTATCGATTTAATCAGAGGCGATCGGGGCGGACATATTTTCGAACCTCTAATTGGAGTATTTGATCAAGTCGTAGAGTTGGATTTTTCTTCGATGTACCCTTCATTGATGGCAAATTTCAACATTTCTTCTGAAACGCTTAACTGCAAGTGTTGCAAGGACGATGGCACTGGCATCAAGGTTCCTGGATTAAATTTCCATATCTGCTCAAAAAGGCAAGGAATTATCTCAAAATCGATTAGTCTACCATTAAAAAAAAGATTAAGATATAAAGAACACGTTCGAAAAACGGGAGATTTACGGTACAAACTCACCGATATTGCGTTAAAATGGGTGCTTGTCGTAAGTTTTGGCTACTTAGGTTTTAAAAACGCTCGTTTTGGAAAAATTGAAGCGCATCAGACAGTTTGTGCGTTCGCTCGCGAATTCCTAATGCGTTCGGCAGAGATTGCCCGAGCTTACGGGTGTCGCGTCATTCACGGGATAGTAGATTCGTTGTGGCTTCAAGATATGCAAGGAAGGTCTCCAGAGGAATTTGAAAATATTACAAAGGAAGTTGCAAGAATCATATCTGAGCAGACTAATATTTCCATGAGTTGGGACGGTAGATTCAATTTTATTGTATTTCTTCCGTCTCAAGCCAATCCAGATGTACCTACGCTAAACCACTACTGGGGCATGAAGGCTAACGGTGAATCAAAGGTTAGAGGCATTGAAGTCAGGCGAAGAGATATTCCAAAGATCGTGAAAGATGCCCAACGTGCATTTATAGACGTGTTTAAAGAGGTGACCTCGGAAAAGGAATTCATGGAAAAAATAGACGACGCAAAAAAGATACTTTACCAGTATGTAGATAAAATTGAAAACGAAAGAGTATCAAGAGAAGAACTCACGATCCGACAAAAGCTTTCTCGAAAGCCTTCGCAGTACAAGGTAAATTCTTATCAAGCAGTTGCAGCCAGACAATTAGAACGTTCAGGCGTGGTTGTTTCTCCCGGAAATAATGTTCGTTACATCATTCTTAACGCAGACGCAGATCCAGACTTTCCAGAAAAGAAAGTAATCCTTTCCGATCTATACGACGAAAAAAGACACGATTATGATAAAAAGAAATACATTGAATTACTCAAGAGAGCATTTAAGAGCATTTTTCCGCTTGAATTTCCTGAACTTGATGACTTGTTAAAATCCGACTTTAATAGAAAATCAATTCAAAAGGATTTATCGGGCTTTCTTTGAAACAAGGATTATTTTTATTAGAATAACGATGATTTTTTTTTCCATTCTTGCAATTTTTTGGAATTGGAATTATAATTCAAGATAATATGTAGGAGATATATGCATCTTAATTTTAGAAAATCAGCACACCGTCTAAATTTATCTTTTATAAATTTATTTTTTAATACATGTCATCAAAAGTAATTTCTGCAAGAACAAACTCGTATCTTGATTGGGAAATAAGTTATAGGTTAAAACAAAAGAATTATAAAAAGCTGAATAACGATAAGCCCATGAGAAAAAAAAATTCTCTTGGTATTTCTGATGAAGATTTTAGAGATTTTCTGAAAATGTGGAAAGAAAAGAATATTAATTTTTGAATTCATATCACAAAGTCTTTGTCATATCTATTTATTTTAAATTTAGATTTCTAAATGAGATTTCTAATAATGAAGTTATAATAGAAATTTTCTTTTTTAATACAATAAAGTAGGTTATTTTTTGGAAAAACTAAACCTAAAAAAGCTTTATATAATTATAAATTCCAATATTTATCGAGTCATTGTAAAAAATAAAAAAGTTTCGAATGGAAGAATGGAAGATAAGCACTTAAAAATAATTAACATGATACTTATAATGTCAATTGTTTTTGGACTCGCCGCCGTCTCTCCGTGGGTAATCATGTGGTTAACATTCTTATCATCAGGAGCATCCCACATCTCATGGGTGTTTAAGGTTCATATTATTGTTTTATTTAGAAATATTTTTCTTTTGGGTTGGATTGTAATTACTGTTGGTGTGTTATTACTTATAACAATCAATTTTGTTATAAGATTCAATCAAAAAATCGAATGATTTGCTTATTTTTAACTTGTTTTCAAAAACCTTAGTAAAGTTCGTTCTAATAGAACGAAAATTTAGAAAATAGGTTAACTATTTATTTAGGCATTTTTATGATTGTTTTGGATTTATCCTAATTCAATAAAAATATATCCAGAGAGAATTAGAAAAAATAGACCTGGTTGAGGTGTTCATTAATTTGCAATTTCATATAAATTTCGAAAAAGACGATCTTGATTTCCAGATAGTATCATTAATTCAACTAAAACAAGAATATTCTGACCTTCTTCATTATAGTCATGAATACCAAGACGCCATTACTGAATTAAGGAATGACATTGAAAAACGGATCGTAAAAGTAATGGAATTGTACGCATTACTTTAAATCATGTTGTTCTTGTTATCTTTATTCTTCTCTTTAGGGTTTTAGCCACAATATTTTTAAATACAACAATATTCTAAAAATGGCTCAAACAAAAAAAATGTAAATTTATTTTTTAAACATACTCTATAGTAGCTGGCGGTTTTGAGGTTACGTCGTAATAAATATTTTTTGTTTCAGGGATTTCAAGCAGTTCATATTTAAGGTTAATTAATAAATCTAAAGGTAAATTAGTAACGCTTGCTGTTCTTGCGTCTTTGCTATTGACGCTTCTAACGATAATATCGTATAATCCTTTATGATTTCCATAGATTTCGTAGAGTAACCTTGAGTATCCTTTAATCTGTGAAGCTATTTTTGTGAGTTTTTTATAATCCCATTTACCTTTTACACATAATGGATGTTCGTATGTCCTTTTTCCACCTACCAACCCGGTAACCTTTTTATTGAGAATGTTTTCGCTCGTAGCAGCAAAAACTTGGAAGGGTTCTTGTTCTCCACTTTCGTTTATTATCATTGTTTTTCCAAATCTTTTCCTATAATAATCTTCAACAAATGACTCTACTAAGTCATGTACTTTTTTCTCAAAGTTTAAGTTTTCAAGAGAAACAGGACCAATTATTCTTGCTGAAAGGGCGGGTCCAGGAAAAGCTTTTCTATAGATTAATTCCTCGGGCATTTCTAAATATTCAAGGATCTTGCGGATCTCGGGCTTTGTAAGGCTTGCAACTGGCTGGATGGTGGCTTCAACGTCGTACTCAATATCTACATTGTGCTGGCTTTTCACAAATCTTTCACTGTGCTGTTTCATTAAGGTGCTTTCTTCTTCGATAGACATCGTTTCTTTCAAGTCCGTGATTTTGACCCCAAAACTTTCTTCAATATCAGGAAGGATGGTTCCATCTGCGAGTAAATCGCAATTTTCCTCCTCAATTACTCTACTAATGGTTTCTGAATAAGCATTTTTGAAAAGCTTTCTTTTTGCCTCTGCATCACCTTCACCTAGAATTTTGGGAAGGAACTTCTCTCGAATGTCCAATATAATGACATCAGGAAAGAGCTTTTTGATGTATTCCCGTTCCTCAACGCCTCTAATTAATCTCATGAGACCGTGATCAATAAATACTGGAATTGAGTTGACTTTTGCCTTTTTAAGTAAAATGTAAGTGGTAGAGCTGTCAACTCCTCCAGATAAAGCACAAAATACTTTTTTATCCTTCACATGTTTTTGTATGAATTGAATAGCTGCTTCAATAAACTTTTGGGGCTCTTGTGGCGTAATTATCAAGCGGTGATTTAACATTAAATTAATTAAAATACAAATAAAAATAAGTGTTTTTATTAAGAGGTTAAGAATTTAACTTCAACGCGAATTTCCTCAGATGCGATAGATTTTTTTAAAAAAGGGAGATTTCAAAAGATTGATCATTATTTTATAGCAGTTCAATGAGCATGTATTTGTTTTAGTTCTGATAATCTCGTTGATTACATAATTCAAGGCATGATTAGTCGCGAAGACACCTTAGAAAATAATAGCGTTATTCAATCTTGCGATGTGCAATGGATGACTGCCGGAAGTGGTATAAGAAGATTGGTTTTCTTTTAATCTCTGAAAAACCTATCGGTGAGCCAGTTGCTTGGAGCGGCCCTATCGTGATGAACTCTCGAGAGGAACTAAGAATTGCTTTTGAGGAATATCAAAAAAGAATACTCGTTAAACATCGAATATTTTTTTGAAAAAAATAAAGTGTGTTTGATTAATTTTCGCCGAACTAAAGCTTCATTTACTCAACTTTTCAAATTATTTAAAGTAATGTAAATATTCTTTTTGTAATTCCATCACCTCATCAAGAATCTTCTCTGCCATTTTAAAACTCCCTACATTCGGATCAATTGCCAAGCAAGTGATTGCCAATTCTTTAGATTTCTTGAGGATTGCTTCAACACAAACATCTTGGACTGAAGCTTCAATTCGGAGAAGTGCGGCAATATTTTTTTGTATTTTACCCATTTTAACGCCGTGAACGCCGTCTTTATTTACAGTTACAGGCACCTCAACGACTAAATCTTGAGGGAGATTTTCGATAATGCCGTCGTTTGGAACATTAACGGCTCTCTCGTGTGAATTTTTGTTTGTTATGATTGCCTCGATTATCGGGATTGCGCGCTCTCCAGTGGGACCTCTAAAGAACAGCCCCTTCCTGGGATATCTCCCTTTCTTAAGTCTTTTATGATACTTTATGACTCTATTATATATCGCTTTCCCTCCCATATCAGCATTATCGATCCAATCAATCATATCCCGTGTTTTCGTAAATTCCTCGCCAAACTGTAAGTATTCCCCGAGGTGATTGTCATCCACATAAGGAAAACATCCAAATCTCTTATAAACCTCAAATGTTAGTGTTGAGAATTCGAATCGATCCTCGTGGTTCTTGAAATAACTCATCGCTCTTTTATTGAATTTTGGCATTAAATCTTCTCCTGTTTTAAGGTTTTCAAGGCCTACTAAGAAACCAAAGTGATTGAGCCCTGCTACCTTCATTCGCAAGTTAGACAATGATTCTTTCCACAGTGCTATTCTTTCATTTACCTTTAGCTCATCGACATTTCCTTCATGAAAAATATCGTAAAACATGCGAGGAATATGTTTTTCAATGAACCCAATCTGATGACATAGTCCAATGAATCTTAATTTTTTAACAGTTCGCTTTATTGCCAAACAAACCCTTGACATTGGATTTGAAAAGTTGATGAAAAAAGCATCCGGACAGATTTTTTCTACATCTTTCACGATTTCAATAATGGAAGGAATTATTCTCATGGCGTGAAGACTTCCTCCTGGCCCTCCACATTCCCCTAGTATTTGAGTAGAACCGTGCTTTCTTGGAATTTCGTAATCTTGTCTCCATAATTTGAACCGATCTCCAACTTCAATAGAACTTATGACAAAATCAGCATCTTTTAAAGCGGATGCCCTATCAGTCGCAAGCTCCAAATTAAATTTTTGTCCAATTCTATCGTTTTCAGCAGTTAATAATTCATGAATTATGTCTAAATGTTCTTTATCAATATCGTGTAGCATTACAGTTGAGCCATCTAAAATCTTGCTACGAAATATATCGCTAAACATGGCAGGACCGAACGATGTGCTCCCGGCACCAACCAAAACGATTTTTATGTCCATTTCAATCAATTCTCATGTTGTTTTAAATGTTAAATACAAAAATGTTATATTTAATTTTATAATTTTTCAATTTTTATCATTTAAACTTTCCTAATAATAATTGCGTGTTATTGAATAATACTTTTAATCTTAAGAAAAAATTTATAAACATGTAATCTCTTATAAATTATAATAAATCATGATCTCAAATACTACTTTCAACGCAAAGGAAAACTCCGGTTTGTTTTTATCCGTTGTAGTTGTAGTAGTAGTATTATGAATTAAGAGAACTTGTCCGTCCTTTTTCTTTTAAACTTTTCTTGGATTGGTTCTCTTGAATGCAAGCAAATTTTATTTGAAAGAGGTCACGGTTGAGTTCGATGGTTCGTAGAGATCCTTTGTATTAAAAATAACAAAAAACATGGAGGAAAAAAATGACTCTAATACAAGAAGATAAAATGATATTTTCGGAAACTCGTGAAAAAACCATTGATCATTCAGAGTATTTTGATGTTGAACGGTTCTTTATTCCGGGAGAGATCTATATTCCAGAAGAAAAGATGGGTTGGTAACAAAATAAAGAATTTTTAAATATTTTCTTATAAACCTTATAAATCTTATTTCTTCGTTTGATTTAACTAATTCGTGAATGTCCTCACTGAGTTTTGGGTTTTATTGAGCGAGAACAGAAGATTTAAATAATTCATCTAATATATATAATATTGTAAGATTTTAACTAATATTTTTAAATTTTAATTGTTGTCTAAAAAAAAATAGAGCGTGTAATAATATGGAAATGATTATTGATTCATTCGAGGAAAAAGAAGGTCTTGAAGAAGAATCGGAGGAGATTGCATTTGCAGCGGTTTTGGACGTTTCAAATACCGTGCCTGGCGAAATTGAGATAGAAGACGAAATAAGAATGGGCTATCTTTGGAAAAAATATTCCAATTTATCTATATAAAGAGAATTTCTATTTTTATACCCCGTGTTATGGATCTATTATTAAGGTTAAATTTTTTTTCTTAAGCTTTAAAACATTTTTGATAAAATTTTAAAAAAGAGAAATAAATATTTTATAAGACTGTTTTAATTCTTTCTAAGGCTTCTCTAATTCTTTCAACCGGTTGAGTTAACGCAAATCTCACATAACCTTCTCCATACTGACCAAATCCAATCCCAGGAGTAATTATTACACCGACATTTATTAGTTTTTTAGCAAATTCCATGCTATCTTTTTCTTCTCTTGGAATTGCTGTCCATACATAAAATGTCGCTTTAGGTTTATCCGTCTTCCATCCCATTTCATTTAATCCTTTTATTAGAACATTTCGCCTTTTTTCATAGATTTTTATGCTTTTTTCTACGATACCTGGCTTTTTTTTGGATTTATATTCGTCTAACCCCTTGATCACTGCCTTCTGAATAAATACTGAACCACCAGAATCAATTTGTGATTTAATTTTTCTCAACCCTTCAATAATTTCTGAATTACCCGCAATCCAACCACATCGAAATCCCGTCATGTTAAACATTTTCGATGCACTATTAATTTCTATATGGTCTTGACTAATTTGGAGGATTGAAGGGGCGATATAATCGTTAAAGGTGAATTCTGAATACGGATTATCATATACAATAAAAAATTTATAATCCTCCGCGTAATCGACAACCCTTTTTAAATATTCCATTGGCGCAACTGCTCCAGTAGGATTATTTGGATAATTTAAGTACATCATTTTAGCTTTTTTAAGTATTTCTGTATCTATAGCTTCTAAATCGGGAAGAAAAGCGTTTTCTTTACCAAACGGCATTGAAATAGGTTCGCCATCACAGAGTTTTGTTGCTCCATTTGCATACACTGGATAACCTGGATTTGGGCATAACACAATATCACCTGGATTAATAAAAGCTCTTGCTATATTTGCAACGCCTTCTTTCCCTCCCATTACATGTGAGACTTCTGTCGCAGGATTTAAGTTAATTCCATATCTGACTTCATTCCATCTTGCTACTGCTTCTCTATAATCTTCTTCGCCCATGCTTGTTGGATAATTTTGATTTTTAGGTTTTTTAACTTATTCAATTAATTCACTAACGATGATTTCGGGCGCAGATAGGTCAGGATCGCCGATCCCAAGTGAAATGAAATCAATCCCCTCTTTCTTTTTCTGAGCTTTTAATCCTTCAATAGCAGCAAAAATATATTGTGGTAATCTACCAACTCTTTTGGCATATTCAACTTTAATTTTAAACACCCATATAGTAAAAAAAGTATTGAAAAGTGTGAGTTTTAATATTAATTAAACATTAAAAACCTTTCCATGCGAAATTTGACGATAGAGATATAAAAAAAAAAAAAAAAAAAAAGAATTTAATAGGTATTCTATAAGCCAAGTTCCTTGATTTTTTCTTGATTACTTTTTACTTTATCTGGTGTTAGTTTGTACCATTTCCAAAAGATTATGGTTGCTATTAGCATGAAGATCATCGGAATTAAACCAAAATGTAGATGTACCCCCCAAACTGCTTCAGCAGGTTGAGTTGACATCCCTTCTTCAAACCCTGTGAGCGTGTGAACTAACGCAAAAGTAATTGCTTGCATTATAATCGCAAAACGCCCAAAAAAGGCCTGAAAACCGTTATAAATCCCTTCCTCACGCGATCCAGTTAATACAACGGATTCATCGATCACATCAGCTAGGATAGGCGCCAATAACGCCCAGAAACCTCCAAGACCCACGCCCCATAAAATTAATGCAATAAAAAGTCCAATATAATCGTTAATGAACGTAAATGGAAGTGTAAACACCGTAAGAACAACTGCCGCGATTAATATGACTTTTTTATTGTTATTAGTTTTATGAGCAAGCTTAATCCACAAGGGTGATGAGAATAAAGCACCAATTAAAAAACCCGCTGAAAGTAATGTTTGAGCGCTTGCCGGCATTTCCAGAATAAATAGCACGACGTAGGGTACGGATGTTTATATGCACATAACTAGAGCTCGATAGAAAGTATATGCAATAATGAAGACGACGAATGATTTTTGCTTCAAGGCGATTTTAAACATTCCGAAGAACGACACTCTTTCAGCCTTTACATCATATGTTTCTAGAAAACGATCAACAATTAATTGATCGTCATGACATCCAGGGATCGATATACCAAAAATAACAAGACCAATTAAAACCATTACTCCACCTTGTATGACATACGATTGTAAATCTCCATATGTAATGATAAGCGGCGGTAAAAGGGCTCCGAGCGTAATGCCTATTATGCCTATGGGGGTTGCTATTGCTTGAACTGTCCTGCGTTCTTTAACAGAGCGAAACTTATCTGGAAAAAGCGAAGCAAAACCAATCCACCAAATTGAAGCGAAGGTGTCGAATAAACACGTGGCAAAAACGAGCCATAAAAAGATGAGCAAAGCTCCAGATTGAGGATCTACATTGGGAGGGATAAAAATAAGTATATAACTAAAAATCATGGGTATACCTCCAATTACTATCCAAGGGAATCTCCTGCCCCATTTTTTTGTAAACTTAAAGGGACGATTAGTCAAATATCCTACAAGGGGGTCGTTAACAGCGTTCCAGATTGCAAAGATGATATAACCCAGGCCAGTAAGCCAGACATCAAGGCCAACCTCCATCTCGTAATAAAAAAAACCAAATGAGGCGAATGCCATTGCGAAGAGTTCGTTTAGAGCTTTACCAAAACCATATGAGGCCATATTCTTTTTTGAGTGTTCTATTTCAATATTTTTACTTGTCATGATTATAACCAAATTTTTTGAAATAAAAAGAAAATTTCTTTTTTAAATATTGGATGTTAATCTTCTTAAATTTAATTACTTAATTAAAAAAAAAAATAAGAAGTTAACCTTAAATATTATTACGGTCCTTTATTTTTGAGCTAATTTATATTCATACTGATTCCGGTCCATAAGCAAGAAAGGAATGAGTGCTATATTCGAAATTATCATCATTGCAATAAAGATAGTTGCATAAATTGCTATGACATCTGTCGTAATCCCTGCAACATTAGTGAAAATTATTCCTGTTAGCGACATACCCATTAATGTTCCAAAATTGATAAATGATGTGCATATTGAGAGATATGTACCTGGAGCATCGGGATATTGCTTGGCATATTGACCAGCAACCGAAGAAAAAGCAGAGTTGCTCCAACCGCTCGAAGATCCTGCGATGAATGAAAAAATCAACAAGATAAAAATGAGAGTAGACGGAACGGGAATTAAAAGTAGTAAGAGCGCACCAGTAGTTAAAGCGAACGATGAAAAGACAGCTATTCTTCTTGAAATCTTATCTGCAACTCTTCCTCCTATAAATGCTCCTGCTAATACGCCTAAACTTACAATTAAAGTAATAAAAGCCTGAGGATAGTATAAATTCAAATCGCCTTCCAAAACCTCGATTGTTGCACCAACCGGGTTTACCATTCCTGCTCTTATTAAAATGTATAGAGCAATAAATAAGAAAATCACACCATCTACTACAGCCATGAACATGGAAAAGAAAAAAACTTTCCAATTTTCTTTTTTTTTTAATATTACTTTAAGATTTGCGACAATCTCCCTGTCAACATGAGCTTGAGTGTGTTTAATAGTGAGAGTTAACCACCCACATATTATCGTCAAAATACCTAAGAAAACAATATAGACTCAACTGGAATGATAGATATTATTAATAATACTACAAGCCCGCCAGCAATTATTCCCATAGATCTAAAGCCCCATACAGCTCCCGTAACTCTACCAAGCTTTTCTTTTGGACACACATCCATTATAAATCCGTCCATTGCCGTATCTGCCATTGCTGTTCCTAACATCACGAAAAACCCTGTAATAGTAAATATCGTAAAAGCAGATTGAGGATCTGAAAACAGTAAAGAAGGCGTTACCATCCATATTATTCCAGCAAAGGTTGCAGGTCCTATTATCCAAGGCTTTCTACGCCCCAACTTCCCGATTTCAACCTTGTCGCTAATAAGACCGAAAAACAACTTCATGATAAACGGTATCATTATTATAGATCCCATTGAAGCGATGACTGCAGCATCGACAGAACCAAGTAAGCTTAATATATAAATTGGTACCACTACCGTGAATATACTCTGATTTACTCCCTGAACAAAGTAATTTAACGAAAATACAACCGTATAAGAATTTTTATATTCAATTTCTGTTTTTTCCATGATAATCCCCTAAACAAGTTTTTTTTTTTTTAAAAAGTATTTGTTTTTTAAATATTAGATTTTTTAGCTTTTATAGTTTCTTTTTTGTTGTTATGTGATTATAAATAATCGTTTAAATAAATTGAGGGTATTTTAGATTTTTTCTTTTTGATTAAAATTTAAAAATCATTAATCTAAGACCGACAATAATGACTTTAAACTCATTTAAAGTAATTAAATTTTTATCTTTAGTTCTTGTCGTTAATTAATTAAATCATGAATATTTTATATTCGTAGTTTTTTTTTAACTGATAGAACTTTTTAAATTGAATAAAAATGTCAGATAATAAATTGTATTATAAGTTGGCAAGGACAATTACAAAAGCTGGAGGAATGCCCATGCCAATTAATAACGCACTAATAGAACTATTGCAAGCATTAATAAATGAAGAACGAGCTAAATTCATTGTAAAAACGTTCAAAAAGCCATCGCTTAGCATTGATCAAATCAAGGCCAAGACAGATTTGGACGAAAAAGCGCTAGAAGAAATGCTAAATGGGTTGATGAACAACGGTACAATTGTAGGTTTGCCTTCTAGAAGAACTGGTATCATGGTTTACCGTTTATTGCCATTATGGCCTGGGATGTTTGAATACACGTTCCTTAAGAAGATTAGTCATACTGAAAGAGAAAAAAAAATCGCGCGAATGTTTGAAAATCTATTTGAAGAAATGATTAATGCTACACAAAATAATTACGATGAAATGGTGAAACAATACGAAAAAATGATGCGCCCAATCACACGAATAGTTCCTGTTGAGGAAGAGATTGGAGAGCTTGAAGCTCCTGTTGAAGAGATAATACCTATCGAGCAAGTTACAAAAATCGTTGATAAATTTGATAAAATTGCACTTTCGTACTGTTATTGTCGGCAACAGAAAGACCTAATTGGTAACCCTTGCAAGTTAACCGATGAAAGGCAAAATTGTTTTCTATTGGGCAAAAGCGCTAAATTCTCGATAGATCATGGATTTGGCTTAGAAGTGAGTAAAGAAAAGGCTAAAGAAATAATGAAAAAAGCAGAGGATGAAGGCTTGGTTCATAAAGTATTTCATATACACACGAATCACGAATTAGACGAAGAAGCTATTTGTAACTGCTGTAAATGTTGTTGTGGGCCGTCTCAGATGTGGATAAACGGTATAATACCGTTATATTCTCTGTCTCATTACTTGGCAAATGTAAACGACGGAATTTGCGTGGGATGTGGGACTTGTATTGATTTGTGCCAAGTTGGAGCGATAGAATTAATAAATACGCTAGCAGTAATAAACCACGATCGATGTTATGGTTGCGGAATTTGCGCACATCATTGTCCTGAGAAGGCCATTACTTTAGAAAGAACTGAACTCAGGGGCGTATATATCCCTCCTCCAAGGATTAAACAGAATTGATTTTTTTTGAAATTTTAGCACTATTTTTAAATTGAAGATAAGGTGAATAAAAATCTCCGAAAAATTGTGGTATAAACTTGCGAAAACGATTATCAAGGCGGGAGGTCCACCTGTACCCGTCAACGATACGATTGTTGAAATTTTAAAAACGCTAATAAACGAAGAGCAAAAGAATTTTCTTTTGATTTTTAGAAAAGCATCTCTTAATATTAATCAAATCAGAGCAAAAAGTGATTTGGACGAAGAAGCGTTAAATACAATGCTAGATGATTTAATGCGCGTGGGGTTGTTGACAGGAATTCCTAGTAGAAGCACGGATATCATGGTATATCGCTTGGTTGCTTTTTTACCCGGCATGCTCGAAACTACTTTAATGCGGGGCGAAACTGGCGAGAAACAAAAAAAATTAGCAAAATTGTGGGAACAATTATTTAAAGATATGACTGAGGTGACTCAAAAGCATTACGATATTGTAATGAACGCCTTCAAGAAAGCTCCAGCGATAGATCGCGTCCTTCCAGTTGAAGAAGAAATTGAGGTACAAGAAGAAATAGTATTACCATTTGAAGATGTTAATAAAATTGTTGATAATTACGATACCATTGGATTATTTCATTGTTATTGCAGGCATCAGAAAGACCTTCTTGACGATCCGTGCAAAATTAATGCTCCAAGATTGAATTGCATGAGCTTTGGCAGAAGTGCGAAATTTTTAATTGATTATGATTTTGCCAAACAAATCTCAAAAGAAGAAGCTTTAAAAATATTAAGAGAAGCTGAGGATTTAGGTCTCGTTCATAAAGTGTTTCACGCCCGAGGGAACCCTGAGATGGAAGAAATAGGGTTATGCTCGTGCTGTAAATGTTGTTGTGGCGGATTTCAAAGTTATTACCGTGGAACGTCTCCTATTCACATGATAACTTCTTATATCGCGAAAGTGAACGAAGAAATTTGTATTGGTTGCGGAACTTGTGTGGATATGTGTCCCATAGAAGCGATTAATTTAGTGGATTCAGTTGCAGCTGTAATTGTTGATAAATGCATTGGATGCGGGGTCTGCGCTCATCATTGTCCAGAAAACGCAATGATATTGAAAAGAACAGGACTTAGAGACGTGTTTATTCCAGCGCTTAAAATCGTCAATACTTAATGGTCTTATTAAAGAATTGTTTTTAACCTTTTATTATAACGTGGCTATTTAATGATAATTATAATAATATTAACCAAGACGAGAAAGAATTAGTAATGGTCAATAAGATAAAGGCTATTGAAATAAAGAATTATATTGGTAAAAAGTTTTATACATCATGGTATAAAGTATCTCAAGAAGATATTAATCAATTCGCAGATCTCATAAGAGACCACCAGTTTATTCACGTGAATCCAGAAAAAGCAAAAAGATCTATTTATGGTAGAACTGTTGCTCATGGTTTTTTCATTTTGTCAATGCTCGGGTACTTTACCTTACAAGATGGCAATAAAAATTCAATGCAATTTTACATAACAGACGCCAAATCAATAATTAATTATGGATTTGAAAAAATTAGGTTCATATCTGCCGTTCCAGTCGGGGCTTACATTCGAGATGTTTCGTTTATTTCTAAGGTTGAATCAGTTAAAAAGGGTATCAAATTTACTTCAAACCATACTGTTGAAATTAATGGACAAGATAAGCCTGCGCTTGTCGCAGATTGGATAAATTTACTTGTTTTATAATCGAAGTAAATTTTTGGGAACAGATTCAGATTAACATTTTCAATCAAAGAACCTTTTATTTATTCAAATACCTTTAAAAGGATTTAGGGATGAACAATTTTAATGAATTATATTGACAAAATTTATATGTCCAAAATTTATTATATCATGGAGAGTATCTCTGTTAGAATATATTTTTACTTAATCATGAAAATGTAATAAATTGAAAAAGTCTAAAAGATTGGCTAATTTATACAAAAATAATTGGTTTGCAATAGGTCTTTTTATTACTGGTGCATTTTTAACAGTAATAGGCGTTGTAGGATATGTTTTTAATCCACTTCTTTTTTCTTCGTTTTCTTGGGCTGTTTTTCTTGTAATAATCTCTATTGCTAGCTACATGCTTTACAACATTAAAAAGCTCGCAGATGAAATGAAAAGCAAGAAGATTGAAAATGAAGCAAATAATTAACCTTGATTTCGAATTGAAATTTAAAGATTTTATAATTTTTTGAAAACTATCAAAATTTCATATATTTCAAATAATTAAAAGAGCGATTAAATGAATCCATTAATGTGAAAATAGCCATTTTTTCAATGTTAAACCTTGGATTGGATAAAGTGTTATTAAAAATGTTAAAATTTTTTAATAAACTCAAAGAAACTTTTATTTATTAAAATACCTCTTAAAGTTATAATAGTGAGTGAATAATTTCAATGAATTATAATAATAACATTTATATATTCGAAATTCAATATTCTTTAGGAAGTACCAAAATCTATCTTATTTTAATCTTTTTAAGAATGAAAGAGTCAAAAAAAATCTTCGAAAATAACTGGTTTGCGATAGGTCTTTTCGTTATCGGCTCATTTTTAGCTATAATAAGCGTTTTGGGATATGTTTTCAACCCCCTTCTTTTTTCTTCGTTCTCTTGGGCGGTTTTTCTAATAATTGTCTCTATTGCGGTTTACATGCTTTATAACATTTTCATCTTAGCAAACGAAATGAAAAGCAAGGAAGATAATAAAATAAATGAAAAAAGCGTAGAAAATTAAACATGATTGTTTTTGGCGTGAAAAAACGATGTCTTCCCTAAACTTGAAAAATTTTAAAAAATAAGGGAAGATCGGACTCGTTTAACATGTGTTTCTATAATAATTTGACCTTAGACATGTAATAAAATATTTTAAGAAAAGTTTTTTGCATAGTCCTTGCATATTCCTTGTTTTGCTGAT
>JAUXAJ010000329.1 GCA_030620005.1 Promethearchaeota archaeon
ACTTGAGAGCTTCCTTATCGTCCTTTAGTCGTTCATGGGCCTCATTCCGTTCTGCTAACATTTGATTATAGAGGAAGCGACAACATCCTATTGTCTTGTGAATTTGTATTCGTTGCGTCTTATTCGGATATATCCTGACATCTATCGCTTGAATCATTTTTAGTTATTCATCCTCTTCTGAGTCTCAATGTAATGTTTCAGCACGTCGATGGACACGTTTCCCGTCGTGGCGATGAAATAACTTGGAGTCCAAAAATGGTCGCCCCATAGCTTATATTTTAAGAAATTGTGAAAGGAATACACTTTATGAGCTTCTTTTCGATATTTCAAGGTATCATGCCGAGATTTTTTTGATATAGAAGAAAAAGAAATACCCATTTATAAATTTAAGGAACGTGTCAATTTAGTAATATAGTGAGAGAAGAGTTTCATTTACGAACCCATTTTTTGAACAATTTAGATCATTTTTAAACAGGTTTAATTAAATGAAAAGAATCATCCTTGGATACGATTAATGAAAGCGAGGAACTCGATGTTAAAGGTAAAAAAATTAGAATTTCATCCAAGTTAAAACTATTGCCCTTTTTCCGTTTTTTATTTCAATTATGAATTTTATTTAAGGCTTATAGTTATAAATGTCTAATAATTTAACATAATAATTTAATGAAAAATAAACGTATTGAGAAAAATGTGCGATACATTTGTAGCATTATCAAATTCAACAAAAAATGGTAATGTAATTTTTGGGAAAAATAGCGATAGATTAGGTTCTGAAGCACAATTAATCACGCATGCACCTAGAAAAACCTATTCCAAAGGAGAAGAGTTAAAATGTACCTACATTACCATACCACAAGTTTCTGAAACTGCTGCTGTCATTTTAAGCCAACCTTATTGGATGTGGGGTGCGGAAATGGGCGCTAATGAATATGGCGTAGTCATTGGAAATGAAGCAGTTGCCACAAAAGAACCTTTAAAGGAAACTGGTCTCTTAGGAATGGATGTATTAAGATTGGGGTTAGAAAGAAGTAAAACGGCTAAAGAAGCTCTTAATATAATGATTGATCTATTAGAAAAATATGGTCAAGGAGGAGTTCACAATAAAAAAGGATTGAATTATCACAATTCTTATATTATAGCAGATCCTCAAGAGGCTTACGTGTTAGAAACGGCAGGAGAATGGTGGATCGTGGAAAGTGTAAAAGATTTCAGATCCACTTCCAACAACATATCAATTAGGGGAAAAGGTGATATGAGAAGAGATGGAATCGTTCAACATGCTATCGAACAAGGATATTGCATGAACGACGATGATTTTGACTTCAAGATGATATTTTCGGCTTCTCCTTTACCAGATAAATTTCCTTTGGATTCTCGAGACGGTTGTACGATGAATCAATTGACTACAAATAAGGGAAGCGTGACTCCAGCAACGATAATGGGCTTTCTAAGAACACACGAACCAGCAGGGATTTGCATGCATGCCAGAAGTAATCAATCTACCGGTTCACAGGTGTCTGAATTGAAGAAAGGAGATAATAAATCCATTCATTGGTTTACTGGAAACACGATTCCATGTCTCGGAATATTCAAACCTTACGTCTTTCCGGTGAAGGGCCAAACATTATTAAAACCGGGACCTTACGAGGAAATTAGCCCTGATTGGTTTTGGAGCAAACACGCTGAATTTATTAAGCCATTCAAAAAAAAACCCGGTAAAAACATCGCTGAGAGAAATGATTATTACAAGAAATTACGAGAGAACGAAAATAATATTTTTGCTCTCGTTGACGAACTCGTGTTTCAAGAGGAAAAGGTTTCTGAAACGGAGTTCGTGGAAAAAATCTATAAAATAAATCAAGAAGCTTGGAAAAAATCTTTAGAAATGATAAAATAATGTGCGACACATTAATTGCCTTAGGAAATTCAACTGAGGATGGTAGCGTGATTTTCGGTAAAAACAGCGATAGGCCTCAAGATGAAGCCCAATTAATAACCCACGCTCCCAGAACTCGATACTCTAAAGGAGAAGAAGTAAAGTGCACTTATATTTCAATCCCTCAAGTTTCTGAAACTAATGCTATTCTTCTAAGCCAACCTTGGTGGATGTGGGGTGCTGAGAGCGGTGGGAATGAACATGGTGTTGTAATCGGGAACGAAGCCGTGTATTCCTTGGAGCCATTAAGGAATACAGGATTGTTAGGGATGGATTTATTACGGTTAGGTCTTGAGAGGGGAAAAACAGCAAAAGAAGCGATGAATGTGATTACGGAATTATTGGAAAGATATGGACAGGGTGGTGGATGTGCTTACGGTGATTCGAGTTGGATGTATCATAACTCATTCATAATTGCCGATCCGGTGGAGGCTTACGTGTTGGAAACAGCAGATGAATGGTGGATCGTTGAAAAAATAAAAGATGTAAGATCGATCTCAAATGGTATTACAATCCGAGGTAAAGGTGATAATCGGAAAGATGGTATTATCCAACACGCCATGGAGAAGGGATATTGCAAGGACGATAACGATTTTGATTTTGCATCAACTTTTTCAGGGTCTCACCTTCCAGATACGCCTTCAATATACTCGAGAGGAGGAAAAACGACGTTTCTCTTGACCGAAAACAAGGGAAAAATTGTTCCGGGAATGATGATGAATTTTCTTAGGGAACACCAAGCAGGAATTTGCATGCACGGGGGATTTGAATCAACAGGCTCTCAAGTTTCGCATCTTAGGAAAGGTGAAAGTTCAATTCATTGGCTTACTGGAAGCACGCTTCCTTGCTTGAGCATTTATAAGCCATATGTTTTTCCAGTGGAAGGTCAAGAAGTATTAAAATCAGGTCCGTATTCAAAAAAAAATCCCCAATGGTTCTGGTATAAACATGCGTCTTCCAAACCACAAAACAAAATCAAGCAACTTAGAATTATTGAAAATAATATTATATCTAAAGTAAATGAAATAATATTACAAGAAAATAAGATAACTGAAGAAGATTATTTTAATAAAGTTAAAGCAATAAATCTTGAAGCATGGGAAAAATCGAAAGATATTGTTTCTCATTAAACGGATAATAATAAAATTTAAGAACCTCCTTGTTCCCACAGTAGTTTTACTATTTTATTTTATCTTACTTGTTGAAAAAGGAGCAATATTTCTTTTTCTAAAACATTTCCGCATAAAGGTCCAAAACTCGCTATGGGTTCATAACCACCAACCTCGGCATATTCCTTGAGCGGAAAGAGATAAGCAATCCAATCATTACTATTTTGAAATAAAAAGGAGTCTCTCTTCCCCGTAGGCGAATTACTTAACAAATTTTTGCCAATATCTTCAAATAGTTCCCCTGGTACTGTAAATATGATAAATTCTTTTGTTCTTGATCCGGAATTTGAAAACGCCCTTACTTTTATATATTGAATAATCGATTTAACTTTAGTCTTAAAAAACCGGTGTTTAATCGCGAAAGCTGGAAAATTAGCATTTTGATGCCTCGCTACTGGAAGAATGAAATGTTTTTTGAGCGTATAATATAGCTTGTTATTAAACCAATGTTTTGAAAAATATTTAGCATCCTTCAATGGCACGTAAAAATCGTTCAAATAAGAAACAAATTCTACGTCTTCAAAATACGACTCATCTGATATGGAAGCTGCTAATTTTAAGGCTTCTTCCGCTATAATGCTTCCAATTCTTTCCGTATCCTTGTAGGTACCTAACTGATCATAAATCACACTTTTATCTAATTCTAATTTTTTATAATCAGTTCCACACGTAGTAATGGGATTTAAATCACCAGCGGCACCGTTAAAAAAAATTGCTTTCGTTTTATTATTAGTTAATTCATCTATTTTGTGAATTACACGCCCAGGGTAATCTGCTGATAATTTATTGTTTTCGTAAGATAATGTTGTTGGATGGCAGGCATAATTAACGACAAAACCAATTAGTTCCTTGTCATTTATCCCTTGAAACGTGATCACACCTAAATCTGGTTTCACTTTTCTCGTTGGATGTCTCCGATTTATGACAATATGAGGATTAAATCCTTCTTTACTCCATGCCATTTTGCAAGGTTTTAAGTTGTTATACAAGTCTTTAACCATTTTAACAATCCGAAGGGTTACCCATACCAAATATCTATCGTTTCTATTTGCGCCGAACATTATACCCTTAATGACATTAATAAAACCACCTGGCCAATAGAATTCTCCTGTAAGATCAGGAGCAGCATGAGTGTGAATAGCGTGAATTAATACATTCTCTTTTATTATGAAGCTGAATTGATGGTTAATTTTCTCTTTAATGTAACTTGCCAAGACTAAAGGGACTTTCAATAAATCTAATGATATTAATAATATGTGCTTTTTTATAGTTTCTTGGGAAGTACCTTCAATTAAAACGCCGTGTGCAAAAATGTCATCCAATTTTCCTGAACAAGGCTCTTTCCTAGTATACCCTGCCATCGGCACTCCGATGACGTTTTTAGGTGTTATTTTAATCTTACTAAAAGCAACCTTCATTAGTTAATATTAAAATTAGACACTCAAAAATCTTACTTTTTTTAAAAAAGTATTACACGATTAAAAACTATTATAATAAAACAATTCTGACACATGGATTTAAATTCCGTAAATTTTTTATTTTTTTATTCATTTTTTCTCTTAATTTTATTAACATTAACGCACCCATTAATAGACATGAGCAAATTAGAATTGTTAGGCATGGAAGGTGTTATTTCAAACTATAAACAAGGTCGTCATACACATCATCCTAAACATTGTATTATCGTTTTTCCAAGCATAAAAACTAGAAAAGAAGCTAACAAATTAATTGGAAGAACTATTGTTTGGATAAGCCCTACTGGCAAGGAATTAAGAGGGGTGATTAATCGCGCTCATGGAAATAATGGCGCAGCACGAGCTCACTTCAAGAAAAAAGGCGTTCCAGGCCAGGCGATTGGACAGCAAGTAAGGATT
>JAUXAJ010000288.1 GCA_030620005.1 Promethearchaeota archaeon
AGATTTTCACGATCTTAACTCCATCGAACGCCATTTTCTTTCGTTCTCCCAGTTTGATATCCCTTAATACGTGCTTAAATGCTCTTTCACTCGTGGTAACCTCGATTTATATGCGAGAAACTTAATATTCTATCGTTGTAAAAAAGCAATATGTCAATTATAGCAAATTCCCCGCCAAAAACAACGATTTTGGGCGATAATGTATTCTCAATGTGCTTCAAAAGGTGTTCCATGACGTCATAGATTACAAAATATAATTTTAAAATTAAAAAACACACACACGAAAATGAAGATCCTTCTCTTTGGACCGCAAAACGCTGGTAAGACAAGTCTCATGCGAACGACGTGCTTGGGATACAATTTTATGAAAGTTGTTAAATGTTTTGCATTCGACCATTTTTTTCTTTTAAAAATTTTTTTTAATAAAATATATTTAAAAACACTTTATAATATTATATCTTTATAATTATTATTTTTTAATTAATGATTATTTATAGGTGATGAAATTTTAAAATACTGTTGTTTGGACCGCAGAACGCGGGTAAGACGAGTCTCATGCGAACCACGTGCTTAGGATACAATTTCATGAAAGTCGTGAACTTGAAGCCAACCAAGGGTGTGTCCCGAGAAAATTTTATCTTTAGAGGGATAATGGAATTAAATATTTGGGACGCTGGGGGACAAGAACGCTACATGGAACGTTATTTCTCGGATAAGCGGGAGGTAATATTCTCAGAAATTACTACTTCTGTATTTATGGTAGATTCAACAGTAACCGATCCAAAAGTTCGCGAAATTTTTGATAAATATTTAGAATATCTTTTTGAGTATAGTCCACATCTTCAAAAAGTTTATGTCTTGATAAACAAAATAGATTTAGAAAATTCACGAGAAGACGAGTTTTTCGAATTACTTACTAGCGGAATGGACGAAGAATTGCGAAATAAAGTCATGTTTACTCCTGTATCTGTAAAAGAAGGTAGTGCTCAGCACAGATTAATCGAAATTCTTGATTACGAGATACAAAAAAGCACAATTAGCATGCAAAAGCTTGGAAAGATCAGGCATTTAATAGACCAATTAAAAACAGACACATCTTCGGAATACCTGTTATTTAATCAACCTGATGGATTACTAATTGCTTCTACATTTGGAAAATTTGAAATAAAACCACTTCAATTCATGAAATTAGAATTAGGCACGGTAGAATCCAACATTTATCAAATTTATCAAAACATCATGGACCTATTAAATACAACACCCACGCCTTTAAACCTATCAATGATAGTCTACGAATCAGAAAATAACTTAGTGTTACTTAAGGACGTGCACGAAGGAGCAGTTTTAATGTGTGTCACTAAAAGTAAAAAGCCAGAGGTTTTTTCAGGTGTCATGAATGCGTTTTCAGGTGAAATTTTCGATGAAATCAAGGATTTCATTAAAAACATGTGAATAATAATAATAAAGAAATAACAAAAAATAATAGGATTTTTTATACTACTAACTCTTTATTAATAGGATTATTGTTCCTTATCAATAACTATAAAATAATTTAAAATTAAATTAAAAAAAAATTAGTTTAGTTTTTCAATCTTTTAACCGTATCATGCTTCTTTTTCATGCAAGCTTTTTTTTGTTAATAAGTGTTGTTTCGCATGATGTGGCTTTCTCAACACCGTGTCGTTAGATTTTTCAATTTCTCTTGCTTCGTCACACATTAAGGCAGCAGTCCTCATCATTTCGTGAGATGCAGCCAATAAAGGCATGTATTCGTCTCTTTCTTTAAGCTGAAAGCAAGCCTTGCCTGTTAATTTAGAAACTGAAGCAGCTAACTCAAAAGCAGCGATAGCTTTTGTTCTTGCGTAAGGATTTGAGAATCCTGCGGCTTTCGTGGCGTTAGTGGCATTAACTATTATTTGAGGTAGCGTGGGTTGTTTACCTTCTAACATGTCCATGATTACTTTATTTAATTCATCAGCTAAAATGTTAAAAACGCCAGTTATAGCAAGAACTTTCAACAAATCAGCATTAAACACGCTCATTTCTACAGGATCCAAGTAAGGACGTCTGGCCCCAATCATGCTATCTGCCCCCACGAGTATATAGCCCATGTTCTTTTCCTTAATTTCGTCAACAGCTTTTTTTGCTGGCGCGTCAGATATAATAATGGTTGGGATGTTTCCCGCCATCTCGCGCGCGGCTTTTGGTCCTTTAAGAGCAGCGTTAGGTGACGACATTAAAATTAATTCAGGTTCCCATTTTAATAAATCTTTCATCGTTTCGGTACACAAGTTTGGAGGGTGCATCTTAGCACCTGAAGTTACTTCGTAGACGTTTATTCTCGTAGCTTCAGCTCTCTCATCCATTAAAAAGGCTAGTAATAATGAAGATCCAATTGTCCCATTTTTAAGGATTCCGATTTTTAATACTTTTTCTTCACTCATTTTTCATGACCTTAATTTCATTGTATTAAAATATAAATAGATATTACGATCAATATCTTTTATTTTTTAACGTTCAATTTTTAATATTTTTAATTTTTTGAAAGGTTTTACATAAAAGCTTTAATAAAATCACAAATAAATATGACATATAACAAAATTATATATTCACTTATTAAAAAAAAAGGATGAGAAAAAAATGGAATTAAATGGAGTTGAGATTGAAGACACCTATTGCGAAGCATTTGGCGGGTTCTTTTCTCGAATTTTGATAACTGCAATAAATGAGAAATGGGCTAAAATCGCCGCTCAAGTTGCAACCGGATATGGGACATCTACAATTCATTGCGACGCAGAGGCTGCCATAGATGTCGTGGTCCCCTCAAGCGAAACGCCAGACAACCGTCCTGGAGCGGCAATAATGTATTTTATTTCAGATAAGAAGAAGGTTGGTAATGTTGTCATGAACCGATTAGGACAATGCGTGTTAACTTGCCCAACTACCGCTTGTTTTGACGCTTTGAGTGGATCCTTAGATCCTGAAAAAGAATTTGACATAAAGATCGGGGATAATCTGAGATATTTTGGTGATGGATTTGAAAAAAAAATTGAAAGTCCCTGTGTTGGATGGAGCATTCCTGTAATGGGTGGAGAGTTCATAGTTCAAGGGACAGCAAAAGTTGGAAAAGGTATTGCTGGAGGAAATTTCTTGATAATTGGAAAAGATCAAGTTTCAACTCTCGAGGCCGCAGAAAAATCGGTTGATGCGATTAAGGACGTTAAAAACGTTATCGCTGCATTTCCGGGAGGGGTGGCAAGATCAGGTTCTAAAGTTGGTTCAAAATATAGTTTTCTTGGTGCTTCAACAAACCACGCCTATTGCCCAACGTTGAAAACCACGGTTGATGATTCACAATTAAAGGCTGAGGATAATTGCGTTCTCGAGATAATTTTAGATGGTGCTACTGAAGAAGCAATAAAAACTGCGATGAAATTGGGAATTGAAGCAGCGGTAAAAGTACCAGGCGTTAATCGTATTTCAGCGGGCAATTATGGAGGCAAACTGGGTAAGTTCCAATACAAACTTCACGATCTCGGATTAGGATAGATTTTTAAAAAATCAATATAATAAAAATAACACTTTAAAATTTTTTTTTATTTTAACTTTCTTTTAATTTTTCTTTGTGGAGTTCTTGGCGTTTCGTCCTGTTTTTTTGGTTTAACCTTCTTCACGCCTTTTTCTTCTGCCTCTTTTTTCTCTGGCACGGTTTTTTTCTTGACAGGTTTTTTCTTGGATGCTACTTTTTTTGGTTTAACTTTATCATCCTTCACGATAGGTGTTTTAGTTTTAATAATTCCTTTTTTGACAAAGTAATATAGAAGTCCAATTCCTCCTAAAATACCTATTGTTAAACCCATTATAAAAGTAATCCATTGAATTGAATCACTTACGATATCGGGAGTTATTGTAATTTCTTGAGGTGCAGTATTATAATCGAAGTCAAGACCTACACATTCACCGTCTGTATCAGTCACATTAACGTAAACATACCAAACACCTATCATCAAATCAACAGTTCTAATAGAAATAGTTACATTCTCAAAGTATTCCCGAGTGATATTATACCAATTATTGTTCTCGTCAACGAGTATAACCGTGATATAAGCAATTCCCTCTTTATCTGAAACATTAAACGTAAAGACCAGTTTTTCTCCATACATTATCGAAATACTTTCCTCCATCGATAAATCATTAATTTTATAACCATTTATAATAGGAGGATTATTTTTTACGATAATTGAAGTATAATACGAGTCTGTCCCGCCATTTTTATCTCGTGCTGTAATATTTACATTGTAACTTCCTATTGGCTTTATTGCTCCAACTGAAAAAGACACTTCGTGTGAACCGTCATTATTGTTGATAAAATTATCCTTATCAATGCTACCTTGAGGGTCTTCTAGAGTCATGGACACGTTAATATTACCATGGGCGTCGTCAGCATCGCTTACATTCAGATTGATTCGACAACTTTTTGTTCGATATATAGAAGTTGAAGAAATACTTATGGTTGACACAACTATTCGTGGATTATAATTTATTATCCTAAATTCATAATATTCTTCTGTCCAAATGTCATTTTGCGACATGTTTACTTTTATATAGTAATATTTGTTCAATTCAGCGAACCAACCATCAATTTCAAGGATAAATTGATACGGATTAACTGTTAGGTTAATGAATTTCTCCTTGCTTTCAGCTCGATTTTTTTCGTCAACAACGGAAATATTCCAGCTACTGATTGATTCATTGAACAACATGTCGGCTTTCAGGAACTGACCTCTATAATACTCAGAACCATTAAGTCCCACCATGCAGCTTGAAATGATAGTAAAATTGGTATGAGTCGTTTGAGTGTTTAATTGAATCCAATCTTCTTTTGTAAGTCCTGTTGCATTATAAATCAAAAAACTAACAGTTTGAAATCCTAAAGGGGCGTAATATTCAGGCGAATATGTGTATGAAAAAAGCATCGGTCCAACTTTACTCATGTTATATTCATTTACAGAATTATTTGTAAATGTTATTTCCATGTACGTAATGTTAGCACCTTGAAAACCACTAACATCAATAGTAATATTGATTGACTCAAACACCCGACGAACAATTGTAGTATTTCTGGTAATATTATCGTAGGGTAATGGAATTTCGTTAGAACTTAATTTTGGTTTAATTTTACTGTTAAAATCTTCAAGATTTTTCGCGTTAAGGTTAAACTCATCATCTTTCGAGACGGTAAAAGAATTTGAATCGTTCGAATTCAACGCAAGGACAAGTACAATGCCAGTAATTATAAATAGAGCTAAAAGGCCGTTAAGACAGTGTCGATACTTCAATAATCTCTCATCTTCTTAATAATTTATTTTTAATATCTTTATTCTTATAGTATAAAACAATCGCAGTTGGAACGATTAATGGAACGATGTAAAAAAACACCAAACTAAAAGCAGATAATTCTAATTCTACTTCAAAGTAATAATGGGTAAGGATATCACCAGCGCTATCCTTTAACGTAATTTTGTAATTCTTTTTTCCAAATTCGTAGGGATTTATTGTCGTTACAATTTCTTTTACTATTCTGTTTTCTCCAGGTGCCAAGAAATCAATATTCGTAGTTACAGCCTTCCCATTGAGATACAAGGTAAAATTTTCAGAGCTCTCTTGATTGTTTTGAATTATTATTATCAAGTAGGCAGCCTCTCCTTGGGATATCTTATCGGGAAAGGTACTGCTAATAATTTCATATTTTGGGAGAATTTCGATATTTAAAGTGTAAGTAAATATAATGGTATCGTTTTTTGATGTAGTCATGACGACTTCGATTGAATCATGAGCAACATTTTTAGAAACGGGGATGCTGAACGATACAAGTCTCTCCTCATCTCCATCTAACGTTATTTCACTTAATACATCTGCGGTGTAATCTCCAGTGAAACTAAGATTTAATGATTGTGAGTTTTCAGGTAATAAATTTATTAATTTCATGGATACTTTAATCTCACCACCTCTTATAGCTTTACTAGAATATAGCAGATTTTCGTAACTTAAGGCTGTGTCTACAATTATGGTCTCAATTACTTTCAAATATGGAATGGTACCATTTTTTATCGTAAAATAGAGCACGTGTGATCCTGGTGCTGCATCGTTTATGGCAGTAAGATTAAAAGACACTAGAGTATCCTCCGTACTTGAGAATTCTATTCTCCTTTCTTGATTAATAAAGCCTTCGGCTTCTAACGAGGCGTTCAATGTAATATTGCTATTTCGGGTGCTACTAACAGGAAGAGTAATGAGTAATGTTTGACCCTGATTCATCGAGGGATCCAATCCATCAATGGCTCCGCTTTGTAATCCTGAAATAACGTTAAATTGTTTTATTGCGTATGCTACACAAAAATTGGACTTATTTGCATAAATGTGCACTGAATAACCCTCTTCTAACGGTAAGCACTCGTTAATTGGAAATAATAGCATGTGTTCAGTTACTGTCCTATTTGCGCC
>JAUXAJ010000281.1 GCA_030620005.1 Promethearchaeota archaeon
ATCGTCCTATAGTAAAATCAATCCTAAAGCACGTGTTTCGCAAGTCACGATTATTTGACTGTTAATTATTTTAACGCTTAAAAGAAATTGGGTGAGATTTGATGTTAAGCATTGAAATTTCACTTAGGAGGTAAAAATGCACTGTCTTACTAAAATTATTAAAATTACCAATAATTACAAATTACAAAACTTAAGTTACAATTAAATTTTTTTTATATTTTGTGATATTTTTATATTTTGTGATATTTTTAAATAGATTTCAATTTCCTTGTTTTTACAATTTAGGAAATTGTTTATTGTTTTTTTATAGAGAAAATAACTTGATAAACATTAGTTAATTCTCACTTTAAGAATAACTTAAAAATTTAATATTCTATATTACCTAAGTAGAATTAATTGAAAATTATTATTTAGAGAAATGAATGCGATAAAAGATAATGATCTGATCTTTTTAGTCCTAGACGATAGAAGGAGATGGTTAATTCAAGCAAAACCAGGAAATACTTTTCATACTCATAAAGGAATAATAGATTTTAACGATATCATAGGTAAACCCTACGGAATTTGTGTATTTTCAAAACCCTACGAGACGCAAGGTTATAAGTTTTATGTGCTTAAGCCCTTGCCTTCTGACTACATTCTTCACATGTCTCGAAAAACTCAAATAATTTATCCTGAAGACGCTGGATTAATTTTAATTTATTCAGGAATAGGTCCGGGTAGTATAATAATTGAGGCTGGGACAGGTTCTGGGGCTTTATCGTGCATTTTAGGTAATTTTGTTCGACCAACAGGTCACGTCTATTCCTACGATATTCGTGAGAAATCGTTAAAACGAGCCAAGAGAAATATTGAGCGAGCACACCTAACAGATACAGTAACGATTCAATATGGTGATATTTTAAACGATGATTTCAAGCAGGAAAATGTAGATTCTGTTGTTCTAGACATGCCAACACCTTGGAAAGCTGTTAAAAAAGTTAAAAACTACTTGAAATTGAGTAGTACTTTAGTGTCCTTTTCTCCTACGATAGAACAAGTAAAAAAAACCACTTTTGCCCTCAGGAAAAACGATTTCTTCGAAATAAATACGTATGAATTGATGAAAAGAACTCTTCAAGTGAAGGAAAACGCAACTCGACCCCAGGTACGCATGATTGGTCATACCGGCTACCTCACCTTTGCCCGAAAAGTTAAAAACGAGAAAAATCCATACAGGGAAAAGAAACCGGAAAAAGACGATTATGCCGATCTGAGTGGAATGCCATTAAGAGAATAAATCACGAACGAAGATTAAATAAACACGATTTAAAATTTAGTTTCATAAATTATAACAAGAGAAGAAATTGAATTTCTTGCGAGAATATCAAGAAAGAATTAAAATCCTTTCATTTTCACGCCCATCTGATATTCCTTTTTCTTTTTAAACCTGGCAGTCTTGAAATAATGAGTCTTTTTCTCAGGTAAGATCTCCACATATTTTCTTAAAATATCATCTACTAACTCGCGCGTGGCTCTATCACTCGTGATTTTTTTAGGTTCTGAAAAATATGTTAAGATTTCTTTGTTTTTTGTTTCAGGAGATAAGCCTAAATTTCTAATTGGAATGTGAAAAGAGTGCAAATGCCAACCCTTTATTTTTTCTTCGTGAGCTATGACCTTTAACATGTTTGACTCCATCTTCTTAATTTTAAAATCAATGATTTTTTTTCCAGGGCGAACTATAATGGTTGCGTAAACTGGAATTTTACTGTCTTTTTTAGGCTTATGAATTTTCTGTAAGAACTCTTTTAATTGATCATTCATTCTTTTTTCGTTCTATTTATTATTCAAGGTTTATAACAAGAATAAAGTTCCAAGATTAAAAAATTTAATTCATTAATACAAGTCTAGAAATCCACATTCATTAGCTAAAAAAAAAATGCGTGTTTCAATATCATCAAAATAAAAAATATAATTTAACTACCATTGTGTATAAAATACTTTTTAAACAAACAAATAATTACAATAAATACCAAATAATATTTTTGCTAACAAGTAATGACCTTTTAACTACGAGGAATTTGAATTGAACTCACCCGCAAGTCATTTCAAAAAGAAAATATGTCTGCTTGGAAATTTTGAAAGTTACAAAAACGAATTCCAAAAATCCTTAAGTTCAAACAGTTTACCTATAAAAAATAAGGATTATATTGGAGTAAATATTAGTGAAATTAATTTTTTTCACAAATCACATTTAAATTTTGATTTGTTTTTATGGAATATAGATTGTAGCCAACATCGGGCTTTTTTACGACCTATATTTTATGCTGGAGCCGAAGCAATAATTGTTTTTATCTCTGAAATGAGAGTTGATCAAATTCTTCGTTACATGAATGAAATTAAGCTAAGAACATCTGTAATTACAATTGTCTTTTGTATAATTCTTGAGAATTTTGCAATTGATGAAATATTTGAAGCATATTTTAAAACTGAAGAATTTAAACAGTTTTTTCAACATGAAGATTTCAAATTCCGTGCAATTTCTGGTCCAGCGAAGATATTCAAGCAAATATGTTCAATTTCGTTAAAAAATATGAAGAAAAATAATCTTGACGATCATTTTATTATTGATTTCGTGCCACTTAAGTTATTGGTAAAGCAAGGAGATCTTCTAACCCGAGACACATTTAGTGAATATTACGAACCAGAAATTAATGATTTAAAGATAAAGCAAAGAGTTAATACTCAACTATTAAGTGAATATTTAAAGAATATAGGTTTAGGTTTAGATTTAGATGAGGGAATGCCGCAATGGATTCGATTAAAAAATGAAAAATGTGGAACATTTTCCTTAAATCTTAAAAATGGACGGGTTTACTTGTTTCCAAATAATTGCGAGATGTGTAAGAATAAAAATTGCGTGAAATATAAAAAAGCACCTCATTTCATTTGTATTGAATCTGAAACAGTAGGATGGAGTAATATTGAGGGTCTTAATATGAAAGAATTGCTCATTATTTCGACAATTCTTGCATTACGAGATGAAAGCATCGATTTACCCGAATCTATAACACAACAAATTAAAAAAGTAAGCGCGTGTATTAAAAAGATATGACTGTAATTTTTAAGACTTTTGAGTTGAGAACAAGACCTTATTGTGATGTAATTAATATTACTCAGAATGTTCAAGACGCCCTAAATGAAAGTGGAATAAAAGATGGTATTGTGAATGTGCATGTTGCTGGCTCTACAGGGGCAATTTCTACGATTGAATACGAACCTGGATTAGTAAAAAATGATGTCAAAGAGTTTCTCGAAAATATAATTCCTTACGATTTTAATTACAAGCACCATCGAACATGGGGCGATCATAACGGAGCAGGTCATTTACGCAGCTTTTTGGTTAAGACTTCTCAAACATTTCCTTTTAAAAATCAAAGGTTAATTTTAGGGAGTTGGCAACAGATTATTTTTATCGAATGTGACGAAAAACCCAGACATCGTGAAATTATACTAACCATGATAGGCGATTAAATCTTTGATAAAATTTTTAAAAAGAGTTTTCCAATAGTAGTATTCATCTCTTGCTTTTGTATAAGTCATCTTTAAAATTTTTTTTAAGTTTTTCTTGTAATATTTTTTCTTTAAATCCTAATTCGTCTGCTATTTGTTGTAGTTTTAAGTTACTAAAAATACGAGAATTAAATCGCAAGTTTTAAATTAAGACATGTATATAAATGTTTAAATGTATAAGGTTAAAAACAATAAAGGTTAATTTGTATTAGAAGGAACTAAAAAAAATTATAAATTCTAAAAATAATTTTTATTTTAAAAGTACATGCATGAGAATTAAATATGGAAGATAATAAAATTACTAAGAAAATCATAATAAGCGGGCTTGATAACGCTGGCAAAACTTCAATTCTTAAAGCGCTTGACAAAAAATACGATTTCCAACAAGAAATATTAGAATTAAAACCAACAATTAAAGTAGAATATTCAAAAACGACGTTCCTAGGAATTCCAATTATCTTTTGGGATATGGGAGGGCAAGAAATTTACAGAAATTTGTATCAAAAAAATAAAGATGTTTATTTTGCTGAAACAGATCTTCTCTTTTACATAATTGATATTCAAGATCGAAAAAGATTCAAGGCTTCTCTCGAATATTTAAGGACAATTCTAAATTACTTTTTAAATATAAATGAAGCTCCTCCCGTGGTTGTAAGCTTTCATAAATACGACCCCGAAATAAGATCTTACGAAGAAATCAATGTGGATGTGAGAGAGTTAAGAGAAATTATTATAAAAGAATATCCTGCTTTTAAAATATTGTTCCAACAGACATCAATTTATGATATAATATCTATTGTCCAATTAATCTCTTATGGGCTTTCTGTTTTTGACCACAAATTTTTCGAGCTATCCTTGCTATTTGAAAAATTTTTGTTAGAGTTTCAATGCACATCGCTCATTTTATTTGATAAAAATGGCATTATAGTTAGTGAGTATTATTCTGATATGATTGAGCCTGAAATATACGTTGAGTTAATAGAATCAATTAAGGAACACCTCCAAATACTTAAAAAACTTCAAGAAGAAAATTATGAGCACGAATTTGGTTTTTCCTCGATAGAAGATAAATTATTATCATGCATGCAAGAATTTAAAATTGGAGAGAACTCGTTTTTCCTTTCTGCGTTAATAAAAGAAGAAAGGAGGGAATTGCTACTAAAAAAATTCCCAGATTTTATAGAAGAATTAAATAAACTCTTAGAAACACTATCACTTTAAATATTCTTTTTAATATTAAACAAGTGTATTGAAAATGTAAAACAGTACTCTTGAATAGCTTAATCTATTTTTAAAATTTCTCTTGCCCGGTCAATTAACTTCTCTTTCTTTTTTCTATGGTCTTCGATGAACTTTACGACTTTCTCAACGCAACTACTCTTGCACTCACCGCATAACAAGTTTCCTGTCACGCAACGCTCAAATCTTTCTGCCAATTTCTCATCGTCTTCTTCAAAATGGTACATCAAGATCTTATAAATCATGCATATTTGTGGTTGACCCCCTAACTCTTGTTGCTCTTTCTTGTTTCTACGACCACCGGTAAACGCACCTTTAACCTTTTTTACAATTAATTCAATGGGTTCGTTAAATGTGAAATAACTGTTTGGGGTTCTTTTTGACATCTTTTCCGAGCCGTCCAATCCCGCTAATAATTTATGGTAAGTAGCGCCTGGTAAAAAAAACGATTCTTGAATTATTTTGCTATCTTTTTTTATTTCTTTGTAATACCTTCGAGTTAAATCTCTAGTAAGGCGAATGTGAGGATCTTGATCGATGCCTACAGGTACGATAGTTGGTTGCGGGCCGTCAAGGATTTGTGGAAGAATTATATCTCCACACTGAATCAAAGCTGCCATATAAAGCCCAAATGTCTTTTCTCCGTAAATAGCGTTTAACATGTTTTGAGTAACCAATCTACTGACTTTCAAAGCAACATCCTTAACGATTGGTTCGCTTGATTGCCTCCAGATGTAAGCCTTTTCAGGTGAAGGGTCCAAATCAAGCGCTAACAAGTCTGCTATGTTGTCCACGCAAGTCTCTCCAACATTCTCCCATGGTATGCCATTATCCTCCCAGCTTTCTACGTCGGCCAAGCAGTAATACGCTTTTGCTCCAATTTTTTGAAATTCTATGATTTCTAAAGCGGTTGTTAATGTGCCTAAATGGAACGGACCAGATGGTTTGATTCCGCTCATGACCGCCCAGGGTTCATTTTTTTCTTTTGCTTTAACGATATCTCCCAAGGAACGATGACCAAAAGTAATTTTACGTCTTATAAATCGATTATCTTTAAAATTCTGCTTTACAATTTCGTCAATTCTTTCAATACCAAATTCTTTTATTAGTCTATCGTAATCTTCCTCTAAGATATTAGAAGAACTCCAAGGATCAAGTTTGAAATCGTTCATTTTTCTAGCGAGTATATCTTTTTTTTGATTATTTGTAAAAAATTTTTATTTGTAAAAAATTTTGATATGCATGACAATGAAAGTAGCAGTGGATGAAATTGATAAATTTATTGAACTTCTAGATTTTTCGAAAATTGAAGGTGGTTTAGTTCCCGTTATTGCTCAAGATTATAAGACGAATCAGGTATTAATGATGGCATTTGCCAATAAAGACGCAATTAGAGTGTCTTTAGGAACGGGTGTGGCGTGTTATTACTCGAGATCGAGAAATAAATTATGGAAAAAAGGGGAAGAAAGCGGACATATCCAAGAAATTCAAAATATTTTTGTAGATTGCTATGCAGACACGGTTTTATTTAAAGTGAAGCAAAAAGTTGCTGCATGTCATACAGGTCATTATTCTTGTTTTTACAGGGAATACGAAAAAGGAGAATTAAAAACTGTCGGAAGAAAAATCTTTAATCCAAACGATGTGTATAAAAAATGAGTCTTCTGATTTGTATTAGAAAATTAAACGTTTTACCTATTTTTTACTTTTTTTTTAAAAAATTGATTAAATGTTAAGTTTTTTGTATGGGTTAAAAAATAAAAAATTTTTCTTTTCAAGGTATCACGAGCATATCACACCATAATATTATCGCGATAATACTCGATTTTAAATATGAACTTCGAGAAGGTCGTGAGAAC
>JAUXAJ010000312.1 GCA_030620005.1 Promethearchaeota archaeon
ATGGTGTAAAAACTTTTAATCTTGAATCGTGGAAATTAAAGACACATCTATATACCACAACAGGACAAGATTTTTATGTTATAACGAGACCCATTACTTTGAAAGCGATTGATGGCTTAATTTTCGTTGTCGATTCTCAAAGGAAAGCGTATGAGCGTAATTTAGTTTCTTGGAACGAATATTTGGTCTTCTTTCAGGATTATTTGGTGGACTAATTACCTTATTTATTCCTTTTCAAATGAATAAAATCAAAAAACAAGAAAAAAAACAGGAGAAAGAAAAAATTCTTAAAAGAATAATACAAATAATTAACGACATTATTAATTATAACAACAGTAACAATCAAAAACAATCTTCAATATTCTCTGGAATTGATTTTATAAATCATAACAAGGAATTCTTACATCATTTACACATTTCTTTAAGAACAAATAGTACTAAGGGTGTGAGGGAACCATTTATTCCACCTCTGGAAATATATGATATGATAATTGATGATAAATTAACGGTTAGAGTTAATTATTCAAATTATTTAAATAAAATGCAGTTTAATAATAATGAGATTTAAGTTTTTCAAGAATAGTTTTCATATTGTTATAACTGGTTGACCCTACAATTTTATTTATAACTTTTCCACTTTTTAAGAATAAAGTTGTTGGAATTCCGGTAATCTTATAATGTTGGGCTAAAGCTTGATTTTCATCTACATTTACTTTCGCAAAAATAAAATCTTGAAAATACTCTTGTTGAAGCTGTTCAAATACAGGAGCGAATGCCTTGCAGGGCGCACACCAAACAGCCCAAAAGTCAATAATGAGAATTTTATCAGGAAAATCCTTCAAAATTTTGTTGAAATATTCTATTGAATGAATTTTCACGATTTCTTTAGGTAGTAACTGGAGTCTTCTTAACATCTCGGCTTTTCTTAATCGAATTTTTTCTAATTCATCGTCAAACATTTTTTCAAGGGGATGTATAATTCAGTGATAATTAAGGTTTGAAAAAATATAATATATTTTTTCTATATTTACGAAAAATAATAATTTGTATTTAAAACACTTTATTATAAAAATGAATTCATTATTTGAGAATGAACAAAATTGTTATTAATTATTTAGACTAAAATTTTATTTTAATTTTTAGCTAGTTAGATAATAAGAAAGATTCGAAATGAAAGATAGTTTATTTACCGCGATAAATGACTCGTGCTAAAGATTATTATCGAATTAAATATTTTCTAAGCATAATGATTTACAAAATAAATCTTGATTGATAATGCATGATATCGTTGTTGTAGGCGCGGGAGTTGCTGGAGCTAGTTTTGCTTTTAAAATAGCAAAGCACGCAAAAACGCTCCTTATTGAAGCCCAAGATTTTAAATCTAATATTCCAGAAAGGACAAATATCTTCGCGGAGCATAATAGGCCATTTATTAATGAAATAAATTGGATAGACAAAGAAATCTTTCCATTAACTCATCTTAAATCGAATTACATGAGTGAAAAAGAAAATGGAATTATTAATTCTAAAGAGTTTGGCATTCCTTTGGGCAATATTTGTTACACTGAGAAATTTCTAAATTTTCTCATTCAAGGATTTGAAGACCAAGGTGGTCAAGTTAAATTTAACGAAAAAGTTGTAAAAGTCAATAAGCACGATGACCATCTCGAAATTATTAATAATAAGGGGGAATCTTACTCAACAAGATTATTAATTCTTGCAACGGGCTCGAGAGGTCAAGATTTACAACGATCTTTAAGATTTAAAATTCCTGATTCTTATGTAGGTATATGTACTCATCTTCATGGAGACGAAGACAAAATTCGCGAAAATTTTTCCACACAATACATTTTCCACATAAATCCAAAAATATCTATAGATGGACCATTCTTCATGAATGTTGGAATTGAACGAGTTTTTGTAGGATTTTTAGGAAGAAAGAACGAAACTTCAACCGAACTGGTTTCAAAATTAGATAGAATTTTAAAGAATTATAAAAAAATACAGCCATTCGTACAAGGGTTAAAAAGAGGGCCTGATACAATTGTTGGCGAAATATCCAAACATCCGATTAAATCTCTTTCCAGGGATCGCATTTTGATTTTAGGGGAAGCTGCCGGATTAGTTACCGCTTTTTTTTACGAGGGTATTTTATGTGGATTGGCAAGCGCGGATATTGCAGTTAAGACCATAATCCCATTATTAGAGCAAAATACTGGTTTCAACCAATCAGTTTTAAGGAAATACGATCAAGAAGTTTACCGAGTTTTATTAAATAAATATTTTAGGAACGGAGATCAATGTGAGTACTTGTTTTTTAACTCTGGTTCATCGTATATAAAAAAATTGTGGGACACATATTGCAAGTTATTAAATGAAAATCAAGTTTGTCGAAAATATATCTACGACGCGTATATTAACCAAGATCTTGCAAATCACGATTTAAAGAAAGATAGATATGTAGGAGAAAAACTCTTCGGAGCACTTCCAGCTTTAACTAAACTCGCTTTAGGACCAAGATTTATTAAAACATTGTTAAAATAAGATTTATAAAATATAAAAAAAAAAATATAATAAATATAATAAAAAATATTATAAAATATTATTAGTGGTAAATCTCAATTTTTCTAGAACAAAATGACCGTTCAAGAAGACTTCAAGCGTGAAAACATTTACAAGGAAATATATATCATTTGCCCAACTTGCGAAACTACAAAAGTTTTAAAAATACCCGCTAAAATTATTAATTCAAGCGGCCAATTGACTACCGTTTCTATCCCTTCGGGTTCTGTATGTGAACATAGCTTCCAAGCTTTTGTTGACAAGGATTTTAATATTCGAGGCTATCAAGCTGTAGATTTTGAAATTTCGAAAATTGAATATTACGAAAAAGTATTAGAAGGCGAACAAGAAAACCAGGAGTTAATTGTAAATTATACTTTTTCCTTAGTAATTAGGGAAATAATTAATCTCTTAAGAGAGTCAGTGGCGGAAAAAGAAATTTTAGGTGGCGCTATATTCTCAATTGATGGCAATGTAATTTATTCTTCTTTACCGGACGATATTTATTTTGATATAAATCATGAGTTCGAAAATCGAACAAAACAAAATTTAATGAATTTGAAACAACTTTTTATGGTTTTAGAAAATTATCAAAAAATTTTTTCCGAATATATTGAAATCCAAGGAATTAATTTAGTTTTAGTTTTATTCATTTCTTCTGAAATAGGTGTTTCCAAAGGGGCTCAATATCTAAGGGAACTAATGGATAACATTATAACTTTAAACATTACTGATAAGGACAAGGAGAAGATGACAAGTGATTATTGGCTCTTTTCAAGAATTCTCCTTAAAGACTTGCAAAAACGTGGAGATTCAATTCGGATGGATTCTCTAGGTATTCAAGTTTCAAAATCGGTAATCCTCAATCTTAAAGAAATTAGTGAAATTTGCAAACATCACGAATTCGAGGGAAAAATTTTTATTGCTGAGAAATACGTGAAATTAATGGCGGGTTTGGCCAAAACAATTAGAAACGCAGCTATTTTTGTAAATAATCTGAATAAAATGCCTTAAAAGCAGTTTAAGAGTATATAGAAATTTTTTTTATGTTTTCATGGATATTTTTTTCGCATTTATTTATGAGAAATAGACGATGTTGTTAATGGCATATTAAAACCTAGCTAGTTAAAGAAATTTTAGATATTCATATCAATTCTTAAATGTTTTTCTTTATTTATTTTATTAGAATTTAAAAAAAGGTAATTTTTCACATGAATGGAAATGCCATTAAAAAGAAAGTATTTTACGGCGGTCCCATCATTACCATGAACGATGAGCGACCGCTCATTGAAGCTGTTGGAGTCGAAGGGGAAAAAATCGTTGCTGTGGGAGATTTAGAATCTGTTAAAGAAATAATTTCAGATAATTTTGAATTATTAGATTTAAAAGGAAAATCGCTCCTTCCGGGTTTTATCGACTCTCATCTCCATCCAATGTTGTTTTTATTTTTTTTAATAAACCCTGATTTGTCTAAAATAAAAAGTTTAAAAGAACTTAAAGAAGTATTAAGAAAAATTGCTAAAAATAAAAAACCTGGAGATTTTATTGTTGGATTGAGTCTAAAAGAAGAAAATTTTGAAAAACCTGTATTACCAACTCGTTGGGATTTAGATGAAGCGTGTCCCGATCACCCAGTTTTCGTTTTAAGATACGATGGTCATATAATGATAGTGAACAGCAAGGGATTAAAATTTGCAGGAATAAATTCTGACACGGAAGTTCCGGGAGGTGAAATTAGGAGAAATGAAAAGGGTGAACTCACAGGCATCATTTCTGAACAAGCAATGGGATTAGTAACCACGAAATATAGGCCAAATTTGGAAGATTTCATTAATATCGCCCCTAAAGCTTTCAAAATATTTGCTGAAAAAGGTATAACGTCTCTTCATGGAATAATGCAATTGGAAGCTGGAGGTGAATTGGGAGATATCGGTGCGATTGAATACCCTACCTTTAAGAATGTTCAAGACAAGATTCTTCAAAATTTTTACTCCTTATTTTTTACTGAAAACCCCAAAAAATTGAAGAGAGTAAAGAAACCTCCTATTGATGGCGGTAAAGAAGATAGTAAGTTTAAAGTTGGCGGTTTAAAGTTATTCCTCGATGGAACTTTCGGTGCCGCTACAGGTTGCATGCATGAGCCCTTTTCTGATCAACCTGATAAATGCGGTTTTTGCGTGGTTGATTTAAAAGAATTATACGAGCAAATGAAAATTGCCCATAACTTAGGCTTTCAAATTGGTGTTCACGCGATTGGTGATAAAGGAAATGAGCTCATAGTTGACTTATATAAAAGACTATTAAAGGAATTTCCTCGAGACGACCATCGACATAGAATTGAACATGCGTCAATGTTAACTGTGGATGTGATTCAGGACATGAAGGAACTGGGCATAATTGCGTCGTGCCAGCCTCCTTTCATCAATTCAGAATATACATGGTTGGAAAAAAGATTAGGTAAAGAACGATGCAAGTATACATATCCCATGAAGTCATTAGTTGATGCAGGGGTCGTAATTGCTTCTGGCTCTGATTGTCCTATTGAGGATCCTAGCGTGATTTTGGGCCTTCACGCATTAGTTACTCGTAATGGTTTTGTACCAGAACAATGCATTTCAATCGAAGACGCATTAAAAACTTATACCATTAATGCTGCTTACGCTGCGTTTGAAGAAAAGATTAAAGGAAGTATTGAAGTAGGGAAACTAGCAGATTTTGTGATCTTAAACAAAAACCCGCTTGAGGTCTCTAAAGATGAGATAAAAGACATTCAAGTCATGGAAACCATAATAAGAGGTAAGTCGGTTTTTAAAAAGCAAGAATCATAAAAAAAGAATATGTTGTTTTTACTTTTTACTTATCTAGAAAAAGAAGATGAAGAGTTTGCTTTAGATTTAGGAGCGGATAAATTTGTGAGAAAACCTCTCGAACCTGAAAACATAATATTAATTGTGATATAAAATTATTTATCATGATCACTCAAGAAAACTCCAAGCTTTAGCGTGGAGATGAATTGAGTCTTATTTTTTTTTTACAAAAAAAATCACTAAACCATCGCACTAT
>JAUXAJ010000311.1 GCA_030620005.1 Promethearchaeota archaeon
ATGTGTGTACAAATAGCTGTCATCACTTTAGTGGTCGAATAAACATTCACAATGGTATCTCTATCCCATGGTTTAGTTTGAGCCTCATTAGCATGGCCACCCCATATATCAACTACAAACTTCCCATTTATTGTTACTGCAAATGAAGCACCAACTTCTAAACCCTCTTCGAAATTTTTAGCAAAGGCATCTTTTACTGCTGTAAATTTCTCTTCACAATTCCCATTAATTTTAAATGCATTAACCATTAATCTTCACCTCTGATAAAAAATTACAATTTGTTTTATAATAATATTTTTCTTTCAAATGCCTAATAATACTTTCTATTTTCTCTCATGTATATAAATAAACTATTTATTGCAGTGAGCAAATAAAGTATAAATATAACTTATAAGGGAAAAAACGGTCAAAATAAAACACTTAATCTTCCCATTATTACTTCCCCTCGCTGTCACAATAGGATTCCCGTTTCTTATAATCATCTTCTTAGAAAAAAAAACGTTGATTAATTTTTTAACACATAATCCTTTTATCCTTATTTTAAGCTTTATTAATGTAGGAGTGGGGCTTATTCTTATGATCACTTGTATAAAAGCTTTTTACACATCTCCGCAATTTTCTACTACTAATGTGGTTATACCTTGTCGGATGTTAGACATTATTTTAAGGTCAACAAAAGGAATAGAATCTGCATGAGAATGAATATTAATGAATCCAGGACAAACAACCTTATCAGTTGCTTCAATTACTCTTTTAGCGGACACTTTCATGTTCACATTTTTTTCGGCAATTTTTCCATCTTTTATTCCAATACTCGAAAGGAACGCGGGATCTCCCGTTCCATCTATTAAATTCCCATTCTTAATTATAATATCGTAATCCATCTATTCTTACTTGGAGGTTTTTTTTTCGTTGAGGATTAAATCAGAAATCTCCCTTTTTCATAGATTAAATTTCCATCGGCATAAATTTTACCTTCTTCTTTCATGTCGCACAATAAATCTTTATGAATGGGGCTTTGGTTTTTGCTTCCGCTTTCGGGATATCCATTTCCTAAGGCCATGTGGATAGTTCCCCCTAATTTTTCATCAAATTGAATATCTCCTACGAATATAGCATGAGCGAAATTTGTTCCGATAGCTATTTCTCCAACTTGCCTAGCACCCGGAATATCGAGTATAGAATTTAAGGTTTCCTGGCCTTTTGTGGCTGTTGCTTCAATTACTTTTCCTGCCTCAAATTTCAATACAATCCCTTCCATTACGTGAGATCTATCCATGGCAGGATATGAGAATGTTATAGTTCCATTAATTGAATCCTCTATAGGTCCCGTATAAATTTCGCCATCAGATAAATTACTTTTCCCGTGACAATTAATCCACGTTCTCCCTTTTACGGACATCGTAATATCTGTTCCTTTAGAAACTATCCGTAGTTCATCTATGTTGTTCAAATAGTCGCAGTAGACCTGCTGTTTTTTAGAAACTTCTTGCCATTCTGCAAAAGGATCAGGTTTATCGAGGAAACACGTTTTCTCTATCAAATTTGAAAATTCTTCTTGACTCATGTTGGCTTCCTGTGCCATGGCAACAGTAGGATAAGGGATCATTGTCCATCTGAGCTCCCCCACAGCCTGACGTTGGTAAAATATTCCCATGACCTTAGAATCGCTCATAATTTTTTTTTGAATTGTATCGGGACTAATGTTAGCAAGCTCTCGCGTATTCATTTTATTTATGATCATGATAAGAACATCAATGTTCTCCATCGTAAATATATCTAAGGGATCTGAATACTTCAATTGAAAGTCTTTAGCTTCTTTATGAAAAATATAATTTTGGTTTGGAATGGAAATAAACGGTCTAGAAACATGCCCTCCAGCTCGAATAGCTTCTCTATATATTTCTGCGATAAGGGGAATTGATTCCGAAGGCCCTAAAATTAGAGTTTTGTCGCCTTCCCTTACATTAACGCAGTAATTTACCACGAATTTTGCATATTTTGATACATTTAATGGCATTTTTAACAGTGTTTTTTAATTGCTACATCATTTATTTGTATATAATTCGTATATAATTCAAAAATAGTTATAAATCTAATTAAAATATTGAGCAGTGTTTACTTATCCCAAAAAATTTAAATAGAACGTCGTCAAGAATAGCATATACATAAGATTTTAAAAATTTACAATCTTTATAAAAAAATAAATAAAAAAAGAATGAATTAGAATGAGTAAAGAAGCACTTGATACAGAATTAGGCGTAAGACACTCAAAAAAAACTTTCGCATCGTTCGGAATGGCTCGATTTACAATGACGTTCGTGTTCGCTCCAATTGATATGTTTTTAATGTTTTTTTATACTCAGATAATTGGATTGCACGCAATATATTTTGCCCTTGCAATGCTCGTCTTTTCAATATGGGATGCATTCAATAATCCATTAATAGCCTGGATGGTTGATAGGAATTTTAAGTGGACCGCAAAATGGGGTAGACGATTTCCTTGGATTGTTCTGGGAGGCCTTCTGTGGGGTATTGGGCTTTTTCTGTTGTTCAGCGTGCCCGCCCTCCCTGATGCATCGGTAGACCCGATTCCCGTTTTTTTGTGGCTCCTATTTGCGTTATTCCTTTTTGACTTTTTTACTGCTTTAAGCGAAGTTAACCTTGAAATGCTTAGACCTGACAAGTTTAGAACCGAAGAAGAACGTAGGTTGTTACAAGGATACAATACTCCATTATCCATGATTGCTCAAGCCGTAGGGATGCTAATACCTCCATTATTCCTTGCCAATTGGGAAACGACATCTGAATTTGTCTTTATGGGCGCAATGTGCATGTTAATTACGTTCATATCCGTAATTTTATATCTTCCTGGAGCCCGAGAAGACCAAGTAACTAAGGACATTTACCTGGCAGATGATACAAAAAGGATTAATTACTTTAAGGGAGCCTGGGAAATCGTAAAGATGAGGAGTTTCTGGATGATGCTCCTAGGCGGCGTACTGTACATGACGGTCAATGGCTTGGCGATTGGAACATTCGTGTTTATCCTCAATTATGGTTTCGATTCTCCTGGGAGTGTTACAATTGTATTGGCAGTATGGCTCATAATGGCCTTGGTATCGGTACCCTTTTGGATGCGGGTCTCAAAGAAATTCCAAAATACGAAAAAGATGTATGCGCTTGGAATGGTTGCTTACGGTCTTGCTACACTTCTGATTTTCTTTTATGTTGATTTTGTCACCTTGATGATTTTCGCAGGTATAATGGGATTTACAGTTGGTGCTATGTGGATTTTCGGACCCAATATTGCAGCAAATGTTTACGATGATTACATGGTAAAAATCGGCAAGAATCAGAAGGGAATCGTTACTGGCGTTTACTCCATTTTCAATCGGCTTGCTGCAACGATAGATACTTATATCATAACAGCAGTATGGCTTATTTCAGGATTTGCAGCGTATTCAGGAATTGCAAATCAGGCAGGACTCATAGCCGCTGGAGCAGATTTAGACGCAATCCTTTTTGGATTTAGATTGCAAATAGGTTTAATACCTACGATATTACTTTTTGTAGGAGCCGCCATTTTCTGGAAGTTTTATCCACTCAACCCAGAGCGAGTATTAGAACTTAAGGTTAAACTGCAAGAAATGGGAATTTGATTTAAAATAAAATTTATAAAAATTTTTTTTTTTAATGTATTCTTTTATGGGAAAGTTCAATAATATAATATCAAGTCAGTAATCACATTCATGGTCAATTTTTTAGTTTATAGTTAGAGTGAAAAATGGTGATCACCTAAAAGGTGTTAATATCGAAATTTTCATTTAATTAATTTCTCTTACCATTTCATCAATTAATTCTAGACCTTTTAATAATTTTTCTTTTTTCGTTCCAATACCGATACGAATATAATTATCCATTCCGAAACAATCACCAGCTACGACAAATACTTCTTTTTTTTCTCTTAAGAGATTAGAGAATTCTGTGGAGTTGATTTTCATGTTATATCTTAGGAATGCCATTCCTCCTGCTTGAGGAGGTACGAAATGAAAGAGTTGCTCGTGCTTACTGACCCATTCTTTTAACGATGTTAGATTTTCGTTTAAAACTTTTTGATTCCGACTTAATACTTTCTTTCTTAGTTCTGGTTGTAAAACTAAAGTCGCCACTCGCTGGCTAATAAGACTTGTAGTGATCGTTGTATAATCAGAATAACTCCAGGCTTTCTCAATAATGTCTTTTGGTCCAATTAACCAACCAATCCTCAAACCTTGAAGCGCGTATGCTTTAGCAAGCCCACCATTTACGATAACCTTATTATAAAGCCCCCAAAAAGAAGGAGTTTCTTCGCCACTTAATTCCGCTCCCCGATATATTTCGTCAACATACAAACAAGCATTTGCCCACTTTGCCACTTGAACAACTTCATTCATTGCTTCTTCATTTAACACGGCACCTGTAGGGTTATTCGGATTACAAATAGCGATCATCTTTGTTTTAGATGTTATTTGAGATTTTAATTCTTCAATATCGGGTTGCCAGTTTAACTCTTCTTTAAGATGAAATGATTTTACATCAATTCCAAAAGAACGAGCGAGCCCGTCTATCTGCATATAATTTGGTAACATGAATACGAGCTCATCGTCGGGCTCTAAGATGCTCCAGGCTGCAATGAAATTTGCTTCTGCAGAGCCATTAGTTACTAAAACATTCTCTAAATCCGTTCCTGGATAAAGAATGCTAATGGCATTTCTTAACTCAATGGAGCCATTCGTTTGACCATATCCAAGGTTCATATTTATAATTTTAGCTAATTCAACTTCGGGTAGTAACTCTTTTAGCGAGTAAGGGTGCACATCGCTTTCAGTGAGATTGTATTTAACCGTGTTCTCCCACAACGATTGGGTTCTCTCTAACATGAATTTTTCAATTTTCATACTGTTAAAATTCTTTTATCTAATTTTTTAATATCTTCTTGATAATTCCATTTACTTCTTACTATAAAATATCAAATGTTCTACTTTAAAGCTTCATAAACCGCTTTTGAGATCTGAATATCTTGAACAGCTACTCCTGTCAAGTCTGTCACGGTGATTTCATCGTCAGAGGCCCGTTGGTATTCCTTGTTAGAAATCATTACTCCTAATTCAACTAAATCGTCTTTAGTAATCATGCCATTTTTTATTGCCCAAAAGCACTCCCCTCGCGATTGAGCTTGGTCAATGCTGTCAGATATTACTCGATCAGCTTTTTTTAAGATTGCAGAATCTAACTCTTGCTTTTCAGGAGTATCGCTCCCCATTGCAGTTATGTGAGTACCTTTCTGAATTTGATCTGCGTGAATTAACGGTTTTTTGGAAGGAGTGCAGGTAATGATGAGATTACACGTTGAGGTAACTTCTTCTGAATTCATAGTTGTTTTGATATCATAGCCTAAGGGTTCCATGTCTTTTTTGTACGCGTCTAGTTCTTGTTGATTCAAACCCCAGACAGTGACATCCAAACAATCTCTTACATTTTTCAAATACTGCAATTGCATTCTTCCTTGTACACCCGCTCCAAAAATCCCAATTTTCTTAATAATTTTAGGAGCCATGTATTTAGCGACGACTGCGCCCGCAG
>JAUXAJ010000009.1 GCA_030620005.1 Promethearchaeota archaeon
TCCGTGGCAGCATAGAGATTTGACTTCAATAAACCCATCATCGCCTCCCAATTTTTATATTGTATCGCTAAATACGTTAATTCCTTTATTTGCTTGTAATCTAACGAGTTTGCCAAGTGCCTATAATAGTCAGGCTTCCTATTCTTTTTTCTAATTATCTCATATCTTAAAATTTCCTTATCTGGCGGTCTTTTAGCCAATCTCACGTGCAGCCTTTTCTCAATCTCCTTGGAATTTTCCACAGAGACGTCATCGATTATTGAAAATCCGATTCATTTAAAACTGCCAAAACAATGTCCGCAATTATCTCTGTTTTAGAACTAGTAATACCGTCTTCGAGATCTATCTTGTTATATAAAGCCATCACCGCCATATCAATCCAGTTCTTAGAACTTCTTTGATTTCCATTTTTATTCATTAGTGCTGCAATATCAATCGCGCCTCTTATAGAGCTTCCCCTGCGTATTGAAGTGCTACCTCTTGTAAATTGGACAACCTTTTGGGATATTCTTGCAATCTCAACGCCATTACCATCGCTTAAACCTACTTCTTGCTTAATGATCTCGATTTCTTCCTCTGGATTTTGATAATCTAATTTAATCCAGACAAACCTGTCTTTTAGAGCTTCTCCTAGAACTGTAACGCCCACGTGAGCAGAAGGATTTTGTGTAGCAATAATAAAAAAATTATCTTTCGCATCAATCGTTTTTAATTTAGGAATTTCAAGAATTTTTTCGTCTAAAGTAGTTAATAACGAATTTTGAGTACTCTCAGGCATTCGATTAATTTCGTTAATAAAAAGACAACCTCCACTTAACATGGCTGAAGCGAGAGGGCCATGCACGTAAGAATCCTCGTTATAACCTTTTGATATGACTAATGGCGGGTCGAAATAGCCGACTAAGTTATGATTCAATGTATCTTCGCTACAATCAATTCGATAAAAATCTATATCGTAATATGAAGAAATCGCCTTAGCTAGAGTGGTTTTACCCACGCCTACCTCTCCTTCTATTAGCAGATTCTTTCCAACTGAACGAGCTAATACAATTTTTTTTAATTCTTCCGTTCTTCCAATGATTTTAAATTTTTTTTGCATTTCTCTTACAATGTTGGTTGCTTCCACCATAATTTTTTGAATGAAACATGTATAAAAAACAAAACCAAACAATTTTTAAGAACAAGAATTTAATTAGTTAACATGAAAAATGACATTACATGAAAAAATAATGAAGAGAAATTTAAAAGTAATTTTCATCTTTTCCATCTTATTCATTAGCTTCACGTTAGTTTTTATTAACCAATCAAATTCAGCTACATCAGAAAATTGTAACGATGTCCTTGACGCACGAATCATGTCCGATGAGATTAGCGATGATTTTGATGTTTTAAAATTTTGGGAAAAAGAAATTCGACGAGTAAATAGCGTGCCTTTAAACATTAGATACGGAGGACATGAAATTTTAGAATATACAAATCCTTACATAAAAAAAGAATTTAGATTTACATCATTAAGTATTTATTTTGATTCACCGAATTGGTTTGGAAAAACGCCTTCCATTATTACTCTTCATGGGTACCTTCTCTATCCAGAAGAAATAAAGAACAAAAACCCAGGAGTTTTATGCATGCACGGTCTTTTTGGAAGTGCTAAAAACGCTTTCAATTTAGCATATCCATATCTAGAAAAGGGTTTTATCGTGTTATGTCACTCTCACCCTGGGCACGGTAAATCTGAAGGAGGGCTACCTAGTCCTGAAAATTTTTATTACGAAGGAGAATATAGAGAGTCAGCGCATTTTTATTTGACATTATGTGGCGCAATTCAAGGATTGAGAGTGTTAGAAAGTTTAGGCTCCGTAGAGCGCTCTAAAATGATGGTTACTGGCTCGTCGTATGGTGCCTTAAGTACAATGTGGTTATCGGGCATATGTGGAGACAGAATTGCAGGAGCAGTACCCTACATTGCCATGGGAGATCTTGAAAAAGTTGCTGAGGACCCTACAAAATTGTTTTTTTACGTGTTAGGAAAAAGTGCTGAAGAGATTCCTGATTCATATAAAAAAAACCAGTATTTAAGGATTGATCCGACTTTTTATTTAAAGTCGAGTAAAACACCACCTATTTTTTGGCAATTTGGTACAAACGACGAATTTTTTCACCATCACAGCATAAATAAAACGTACGATTCAGTTCGGCACGGTTTTAAGGCACTTCAAATATATCCTAACGCACATCACGGATTTCCTGGGTTTGAAAATACTACCAAGTTTTTTATTGATTACATAATTAACAACGGTCCTGCTTTCCCTAAAATACATGTTAAGGAAAATTCAAAAGAATTTGGGATATTAGGAAGTACTTTAAACATTGAAGTGGATATACTTTCTAGTGTCCGTGTTGAATCCGTTCAAGTCTGTTTTAGATACTTGGATATTGTCGGGTCTAGTTGGGAAAAATTCGACTTAGAAAAAGATGGCTCGAGCGCTTGGACTGGAGTCCTTTATTCAGGAGTCGTTACATCAGAAGTCGACTATTATATCATTGTTAACATTAGGGGAAAAGAAAACATATGGTTTTCCTCAAAGATTTACACGCCTGGAGCGTTCGTGAGTAATTCTACAGCACTTTTTTACGGTCTATTTGTATTATTAATAGTTTTTCCGGCAATTGTTATTATAAGGAAAAGGTATAAAAGACAGGTTTTAGATTTAGACCCAAGCATGCAAAGTGAAGCAAGAAAATGTTTACTCGTGGAATTTGGACTTTTAGGAACGGCTGAAGTGATTTTTTACGTGTCATTATTATTGCCCTGGGTCATTATAGGAAATGGAGTCGTGACTTGGAATCACATTTATCTCTTTAACAATTTATTTACGATGAGTGTAATAGCTGATACATTTTCGCTCTTCGTGCCTCTCATGTTTCTTATAGGATGGATACTTTACACGCACCTGAGCTTTTTAAAACCAATGATCTCGAGTTTGTGTAAAATAATCTATCCCATTTTTTTCTTATCGATATTCGGCATTATAATTAGCTCTTCAGACTTTTTTGATCCGTCGTCAGAAGCGGCAAATTTTGGTTCAGTATTTCTTGGGATTGGATATTATTTAATGTTATTCTCTTCGATTTCAATATTTTTAATTGGCATCTGGAAACGAAAATATCAATTTAAAATTGGAATAAGAGAATCTAAGAAGAAAAATATTAAAAAGGAATTAATTTGATTCATTTATAATTCGAAAGGTGCCAAATATTTTCTGGATTCAAGGAAAAAGCTTTATAATCACTTTTTCTCCCTTTTTCAATCCTTCTTTATGAGAAGGGATTTCAACAATACCATCAGATTGAGTCAATGAACTTATTATTCCAGATCCTTTCAATTTTACTGGATTTGCGATGAAATTATTTTCTTCCTTTTCAAGTTTAACTCTAAGGTAACTAATGTATCCCATTCCCGAAACGGGAACGTCCTTACTAATCGTAGCGTTGATTTCAATTCTAGGATCGATACTAGAGCACCCCATCATTTTTCTAATTGTTGGACCAACCACTTTTAAGAAGCATATATACGCCGCCACTGGAGTTCCCGGTAAACAAAAAACCAAGGATTTATTGAACATTCCTATCAATAATGGTGAGCCCGGACGCATTGCAATTCCGTGCGTCAATACTTTAGCTTCTTCTTGCATTACTTCGGGTAAATAATCTCGCGTTCCTACGGATGTTCCTCCCGTAAATACGACAATATCAGAATCTTGACTTGCTTTTTTTAAATTCTCTTTTATTTGTTCCTTATTATCTTCCAGCGTTGACTCATTAACGACTGCGCCTCCATAAGTTTTAACTAAATTTGATATCATGGGCGTATTTGAGTTAAATATTTTATTACCTTCAAGAATGTTTCCTACCTCCACTAGTTCGTCCCCCGTCGCAAAAACACTAACTTTTGGTTTCATTCTTACCTTTAATTTTTTAATGCCTAACGAGCATAGAAGGGCAATGTGTTTTGACTTTAATTGTGTTCCATTCGTTAAAACAACGGTCCCTTTTAGCATATCTTCGCCTTTTCTTGAAACATTCTTTCCAGGAACAACGGCTGCGTATAAAGTTACCAGCTCGTTTTCAAGTTCAGTGTCTTCGATTTTTATGACAGCGTTGGCTTCCTTCGGAATTGCGGCTCCAGTCGAAATTCTTATTGCTTCTCCTTTCTTCAAGATTAAATCCGAGGATTGCCCAATCTCAATTTTTCCTATTAGATTAACTGTTTTAGGATTATTAGGAGACGCTCCAAAACTATCCTCTGCGCAAATTGCGTAGCCATCCATAGCTGATCTTTCGTATGGAGGAATATCAATCTCACTAATGATGTCGCTTGCTAATATTCGATTAAGCGATTCAGTTGATTCAATCTCTTCGGTAGATAATAAAACAACATTAGAAAACAATTGTTTTAACGCGATTTCCAAAGGTGTTAATTTCGAAAAACCAATTTTTCTCAATCTTTTCAACCTATTCACTCCTTTTTGTTCATGAGGTAAATCATGTGTCCTATTTCCGGAATTATTAATTTATTTAAAGCTAACTCGACCGCTTTAGGGGATCCTGGAACAAGAAAAACCGCTTTTTTCTTGATTTTTCCGGCTATTGCTCTAGATAACATCGCTGACGAGCCGATTTCTTCGTAGGATAAGTGTCTAAATAGTTCTCCAAAACCTGTAATTTTTTTTTCCAGTAATGGTTCAATAGTTTCGAAAGTTATGTCTTTTGGAGTAATGCCAGTTCCACCACTAAAAATTATTCCGTGTATCTCATCATTAATTACTAACTTATTTAAAACACTTTTGATCCGTTCTGCCGAATCGGGTACGATTTCTGATGCAATTAACGAAAAATCAGGTATCTCAGTTAATACTTGCTTAACAAGTGGAATTGTCTTATCTGAGGTCTCTTTTGCGTTCTTTAACTCTTCGAAACGAGAAGTGCTTACAACAACTAAAGCTAAATTTACCTTCTTTGGTCCCTTTTTTTTATGTTCTTCATGCACTTTCATTTAAATCATTCTAAACTTGATGAATTATGGTATTAATATTTGATTTAAAAAGTATAAAATTTCTTTTTATCTCCCTTTTCAATTATTCCTTCTAACTCGTCTATTTGAATATAACCATCAGCATTGAACAGAGTACTGATCGCTTCTGAACCAGTTTTTATCGGAAAGATCTTCTTAGTGCCATTAACATCTTGTATTTTTACCGCCTTAAATTCGTGTCTACCAACAGTACTATATATTCTTTCTCCAATTTCTAATAGCTTTGAGGTTTTCTCCTTTAAAGGACGACCCGACATCCTTCTCAAGAAATCTTCTATAAAAACGTAAAAACAGCTTAAAGACGATGTGGGGTATCCAGGGAGGATGAAAATGATTTTTTTTTCTATCTTCCCAAAAATTATTGGTTTTCCAGGTTTAATTCTAACGCCATGAACCATCGTTTCAATGTTTTCATATTTTTCTAAAACCTTCGGTCCTAAATCGCCTTCTCCTTTGGAAGTTCCGCCCGAAAGAATCACGATATCGCTCTGGCTGAAAGATTTATCAATAGCACTTTTTAACTCGTGAAAGTCGTCTTTAATTAGTCCCATAAATTTTACGTTCACACCGGTATTTTCAATTGCTTGTTTCAATACATTTGAATTAACGTCGAAAGTCTTACCAATTTCCAAATTTTCGGTCTCGTAATCAACAAGCTCGTTTCCCGTGCTTAATAAACTGACGTTTATTTTTTTGTATACTGGAACTTTATATTTACCACAGGACGACAGAATCCCCATGGTTGTTAAACCAATGAGCGTATCTTTCTTACATATTACTTGGTCTTTTTTCACGTCGTGTCCGATTTCTATAATGTAAGTACCAGGAGTAATCGCTTTAGAAATTAATACATTGTTGCCTTTTCTTTCGGTGAACTCTACCATTACAACGCCGTCTGCATTTTCAGGAATAGCTGCCCCAGTTGCAACATACGAACATTCTCCATTACTTAATTTTTTTTGAGGTATATCGCCGGCGCTAACGGTCTCAACTAATTTAAGAGATACTAAATTATCTTCTTCGGCACCAAAAGTATTAGTAGATATTACAGAATATCCATCCATTCGAGATTTTCTGAAATGCGGAACGTTAATCGGGCTTTTTATATCTTTTGAAATGACCCTGTTAAAGCATACATCAAGAGACATTGTTTCTTCATCGAGACTTAGTCTTGGAATGCCATTCAATATTTTAATAAATTCTTGCACGCTAATGGCTTTTAGAAATTTCATTTTTAAGTCATTTTTTAGTAAGATTCTAATAAAAATATTTTAGATTTTAATTTAATATCTTGCATTAATTTAATATTAAAGAAAACTTAATTTTAATCCAAAATTTGATAATTTAAATTTTAAGGATTATTGTCGATTAAAATAGAAAATGTGAAAATTTATGATTTTAGCAGAAAAAAAATACGAACAAAAAGAAATGGAACGTGGCTACGCAAATCGAACGCTCTACATCAATTTATCAACAAACGAGATATTAATAAAACCAGTATCCGAAGAAATGAAAGATAAGTTCATTGGTGGTAAAGGTTTTGATTTATGGCTCATGTGGAACTCTTTACCTTTTAAAATTGTAAAGTGGGACGACCCGGAAAACGAAATATGCATTGGTAACGGTCCATTAGGAGCGAGTACCTACTATCCCGGTGCTGGGAAATCAATCGTGACAACGATTTCACCTTTAACGGGGATTGTAATAGATAGCAATGTAGGAGGTTATTTTGGTCCCTACTTAAAATTATCTGGTTTTGATGCGCTTGAAATTCAAGGTAAAGCCGATAAAGAAGTCATGATATTTATTAATGGTGAAGATCACTTCATTCAGATTGAAGAAGTTGAAGATACTGAAGAATTACCAGAATATTCGCATTTATTAACTCAAAAATTGACTGATAAATATGCAAAGGATTCAAGCGAAAAGGAAAAACAAAAAGTTTCGGTAGTGAGTACCGGTCCTGCAGCAAAGCATTCAAAATGGGGAATGCTTAATTTTTCTTGGTACAGTCGTCAAAGAAAATGGGCTTCCTGCAAACAAGCAGGTCGCGGTGGAATAGGAACGGTCTTTGCCGATAAAAATATCAAAGCGATTGTGTGTCGCTCCCCTAATTACGATGCCAAAAAAAATAATCCCGCCGACCTTGACACATTGCGCAAAATTGGCAGGATGCATCATAAAGAAATAATAGAACTCGATCCAACCCAAAATCAAATGCGTTTCGTTGGAACGGGATATTTACCAGAAATCATGAACGTTACGGATTTGTTACCTACAAACAATTTTAGATTTGGACACCATCCTGAGATTGGAGGCAAAGAAATTCCGTACCAGAGACAAACATGGCTCGATTTATTTGAAAAGCCAGGTACAGGTGCAGATGGATGTTGGCTTGGTTGTTCTATAAGTTGCTCCCATTACGTGAAGAATTACGAAGTTAAGACCGGTCCATTCAAGGGACAAGAAGTAATTGTTGACGGTCCTGAATACGAAACTATTGCGGGTTGCGGGTCAAATTGGGGAGTGTGGGACCCAGAATGGGTTTTAGAAGCAAATTTCTACTGCGATACTTATGGACTGGATACTATTGGCGTAGGAACTGGAATTGCTTTCGTCATGGAATGTTACGAGGAAGGAATTTTGAATAAAGAAATAACAGGAGGGTTGGAATTGAATTTTGGAAATGCTGAAGCGGGCCTAGAGTTAATTCATCAAATGGCAACGGGCGAAGGTTTTGGAGTAATCGTAGGACAAGGTATTAAAGAAATGAAAAAGGTCTTTGCCGAAAAATATGGTGGAGACCCTCATTTTCTTCAAGACATCGGGATGGAGCATAAGGGATTGGAATTTTCGGAATATGTAACGAAAGAATCACTTACTCAACAATTTGGATATGGTGGAGCTTTAAAGGGCCCACAACACGACGAAGCTTGGCTCATTTTTGAAGATGTCGTGAGGGGATCAATACCTTCATTCGAAAATAAAGCTGCTGCGCTAACTTGGTTCCCTTATTGGAGAACTGCCTTTTCTTTATTAGGGCTCTGTAAGCTTCCCTGGAACGATGTCGTGTCGGAGAAGAACTACGAGCTTCCAATAAAGGATCTTGAAACTGGAGAGTTAGTACAAGCTAAAATCTTGTATCATGTTGAATGGTATGCCAAATACTTTTCAGCAGTAATAGGTATAGAATCTAACATTGAAGACTTAATCAGAATGTCTGAAAGAGTTTATACTTTTCAAAGAATCTTTAATATACGCCAAGGGAGAGGACTTCGAGAACACGATTCTAATTTGCCATATAGAGCCATAGGTCCTGTTAGGCCTCTTGAATACGAAAGTCGATATGAAAGATATGACAAACAACTCAAGGAAATAATAAATGTTGACCCTAGTGAGTTAACCACCGAGGCAAAGATGAATATATTAAGAGAATATAGAGAAAAACAATATATAAAACTCCAAGATGCTGTTTATAAGAAACGCGGATGGACTCAGGGTGGCTCCCCTACTATAGGGCTTGTAAAAAAGCTTGGTATAGATTTTGATAATGTTATTAAATATATTAAACCTTACCAATAAGAGTAAACTATCTTTTTATATTATCTAATCCTTGCTAACTTCAACGATCTTGTTTTAAATATTCTTTTGGAGACTTTTCGTGAATCTTTTCCAATTCTAAAGATTTGGTGTTCAACAAAAAAAACTTTTTGTATTCATTATTTTTAAACATTTCCTCATTCTACAATGGCATAGGCGTTATTGATTACTATTGCTCTTTCAGTTCGAACTTGAATTATGTAACGCCCGTTTTTTTTCCATCCTTCCGTGGTAAGCGTTTCTTCAGGGTAAATAACATTGGCAAACCTTGCCTTGAATTCTTTAAAGCGAGTCACATCGCCATCACAGAGCCCGTAAAGGATTGCACGGGTAGCAAACCCATAAGTACAAAGTCCGTGAAGGATGGGTTTTTCCTGCCCCCCTCTCTTAGCAAAAGCGGGATCTAAGTGCAAAGGATTATAATCGCCGTTAAGCCGGTATAATGCTGCTTGATTCTTTTGAGTCTTATATGAAATGCTAAAGTCAGGTTTTACACCTTCTGGGGGATTTAAAGGCTCAGATTTAGGTCCTGGATCACCTCCAAAACCCCCTGCACCAATGTAGAAATGTATCCATTTTGCCTCAAAAACGAGTTCACTTTTTTTATCCTTGCCCAAAACTTGAGAATGTAGAACGGCAGCCTTGCCTTTATCATAGATATTTAGAAGCTCGCCCGAATTTAGTATTCTTCCACGTGGAGAAAATGGTTTGTGCATTCGAATTATCATTTCACCGTGAATGAAACGAGAAAAATCAATATTCGGTATTTTAGCAAGAGGAAGTCCCATTCCTCCCGCTATTGTTGCAAAGCTGGGAAAAACCTTGAGTCCTCCCTTGGCTCTTTCATAGACAAACTCAAGTTCTTCTGCCTGAGCTCCAATTCCGAGAGCATAGAGGACGACATCCTGCCACTTGTATTTATAAACAACATTTTCGGTTTTTGTACCAACTATACTTAAATTTATTTTTGGCATTTACTAATACACCTTAATTTTATTGTATGTACCTTAATCCTTTATTACTAAAATTTTAATTTTTTCTTATAGGAAATGAAATCAATGTTTATATTTTATGCTTTCTAATTTACTAGATTAAACTTTCTTTCATGGTAGGAAGCTATAATTAATCCGAAGGATTGGAAAAGATTTTCATTTTCTAATACCCTTCAGCCAATTGAATGCAAGTAGGGATAATTGCTGCTTTTGGAGATGTTCCATAAATTTTTTCCAATTCGATTATTAAATCACTCCAATCGCGATATAACTTTACTGACTTAGGATAGTAATGGTATAAATCCGGTTTACTAATGTTTGGAGAAAAGAAATACACTCTTCTTTTCCTTACGACATCTCTCCATATAACTTGGGTTTCTACTTTAGAAAATAATCTTGCTCCGGTTTGTGCAACAAGACTGTGATATCCTCGCCCTTCAAATGAAGAAGTCATTAATATAATCGTTCCATCTTGTTCAAGGAATTCATTCGGAGCCGTTAGCAAGAAATTCAATCCCTTTTTTGCTTGATGCAACTCGTTAGACTCTGGATATGCGTTGAGAAAACATGCTTGATTGTTATTAGTTGGTATAGTTCCGTAGACTTGCTTTGCCATTTCCAACGCTTTTCTATGAGCATCTATGAAATGACCGGAAAAAACGCCAACAATTCCACTAGATTCGTTTAAGACAGCATTAATGGAAAAATCTAACCCAATTTTTCCAACAATATCTTCTATAATTTCTCTAAATTCCGTCACTCTACCAATTCCAGCGCCAATTCCTTTAATGACAAGGGAATGAGTAGCTTCAAGGGTGCGAATCCCACAAACTCCGGGTAATATCATTTTTGCGCCTCCTCCAAATCCCGCAAATTGATGGGATACTACACCCCCAACAGCAATCCTGAGATCGGCGTTATAATACGTCGTGTTTACATCTATAGGCATCCCATTACTCGAAACACCCAAATTCGTTAAATTCTCGTAAGGATGGTGGTTTTCTATATTAATCGTGTTAACGATATTTTTTCCTAATTTAAGAATGCAATCGTTTCTATTCATCGGGCGATGTGCTCCAGTTGCTAGCAAAATTGTAATGTTGCCTTTCTTAATGCGTGCTTTTTCCAACTCTTCTAAAATAAAAGGCATTATTTTTGAAACGGGCGTACTTCTTGTCATATCGTCGGCTACAATTACTACTTTTTCTGTTCCTTTGGCTAATTCGGACAAATTAGGAGTGCCAATTGCATTTAATATTGATCGCTTAATCTCACCACCGGTTAATACAGATTTTTCAGCCCCATTCATTCTGCAGACAGAAACATTCCACGAATCTGGAAAGGTTAATTCTAATACTCTTGGGTCGTTCCAAGGATCAAAAGGGATGGTTATCTTCATTACGAGAACGTGATTATTTTAGTTAGTTAATAATTGTATCTCCTACTTTGATTTATAGTTTGTCTTCTTAATTTTTAATTTTAGCAAATTTTAAATCAAAAAAGAAAAAAAGAGAAAAGAGTTAAATAACTTAATCATTCATTCGTTTTCTATTAATTGCTATGTATAAACTTCCTACAGCTATAAAGAATACGATTAAGAAAATAACTACCCGTAAAAGTACCATGGATTATAGCAAAACCTAAGTAACATAAAGGATAGAATATAAAATAGAGTAAATACACCCATTCATGCTTTACTTCCTTTTCTGTTAATACCCAGTCGATGATAAACGCAATGGGTGTTATATAATGTAATAAGCAAAAAAATTTCTCAGGATTTATATTTTTTTTCAGGCTTTTCTAAAATTTCCTCTTTTTCTTCGTCTTTCTTGAATGGTTTCGAGAGTCGTGTCTCGTCAAACGGTGTTTCACACACCCAACAGGCGTTTTCTGAATTAGATAATACTTCAACGCATTTTATGCAATAAAGAGCGTCACATTCTGGACAAATATAATTTATTCTTGCGACTTTTCCCTTACAGATCAAACATATTTTCTTTTCCTTGGAAATCGAGACTTCTTCTTCGGTAAGGTGGTCAGGTCGTTTCGTTATTCGAAAAATGGACCCTTTGACCACGACCTTCTTCTCAGGACGTATTTTTTTCCTCTTTTCTGGCTCTTCCCTTAAAGCTAAATAAAAAAACCAAAAACCAATTATCGTACCAATTCTGTAAAAAATAGCAGTTATTCCCATTGGGACTAGTTGCTCTGATAAGCCACCTATAGTAATAAAAAAAAAGCCTAAGCTAAAGATTAAATACTTTTTTCTTAATACCCCCGTTGATTGAATGCTTTTAATTAACAATCCAAATGCAATTATTAGAAAAGAGAGCGTGAAAATAAAAATTACAATGAATGCTAGAGAGCCAACCATGAGAGTGCCTTCAATTACGTTTTCGCCCGGAGATACCGGATATTCATCAACAATAGAGCCCTTATAATCAAAAAAAAGACTTGCCTCAAAAATAACACCTAAGACTAGAGTAACTGGCACGATATACCGTTTTCTTTTCGGCGTCAGAAGTGTTATGCCAACGTAAATTCCTAATATATATGCAGGTGCCACCCACATCCAATCTAATACCCAACCCCAACAAATAAAAGTGCCGGGAATTTGAGCGCGCGGATCAAATGGACTATTATTGCCCGTTAAAAGAATTGCCAAAACATCTATTACAGCTCCCAAATAAATAAGAGCTCCAGAAACCGTTGCTAAGCCCAGTTGAAAAAGAAGCTTGGCGCTAGTTTTTCTTGATTGATAGATGCAAAACAGTCCAATAATCCAAATACTTATAAAAAGACCCAAAAATGTAATACAATTAATCCAACCTTCGGTAGATAACGCGATATACCTTCACCCATTTACATAGTAGGTTTAATTTTTAAAATTCTTCTACAAATTATGAATGTTATTTTATATAAATAATTAACCATCTACTAGGTTTTCATGGTAATCTCTTGCTGTGCTTCAATTATTATATCTTTTATTAAGCTTATTTATCCTTCTATTTATTTCCTTTAGTAAAAAGTGATAATAAGTCGTTGAAATGAATTCTTGAAAAGAAATACTTTTAACGGCTACTTCTTTTGTAAATTTCCTCTCCTCCTTTCTTACTTCCTTTAATAATTCTTTTAAGAGTAAAGATTCGGTTTTTTTCGAAAATATGATTTTTTTTTTTTTTCTAGTCTTAATATGATAATTGATTTTTTTAAAATCACTATTGATTAGAAGGACTTTCAGATGGTAAATATACTTTACAATTTGGATATTTTTCTTTTAATAAACGAAGCATAGGGAAATTTTCCCTTAAAATTTTATCTAAGGATTAGTTAAGATTCATCATTAACTAAAACGATATAAGAATATCCTCATCCACAGGATCTTGAGATGCTTATTTCCCATTTTCAATGAAATCTTCTATTTCCACAAATTCTTCAGGGGTATAGATGTACATTATTAAAATAATCCCTTTATATTTTCTTGTATCGAAATGCCCATCGATTTATGGATTTGAAAAAAGATAAGTTTTCTTAAATTCACTTATTTAAGATTATAAATAGTTAATTTTTTATCTATCTTTATTTATAAATATATTGAACAATATTTTTTATAGAAAATTAATTTTGTTAAAAAATAATTATCGAAAAGCGAACACTATGGGAACTTTAAGTGAGTTTGGAGTAGACGAGAATCGATTAATCGAAATTGCTAAAATCCTCAATAAAAGTAAGGTTTGGTTTCATGAAAACTATAAAGAACTACAAAATTTATATGAAGGTAAATTTGTGGCAGTATATGAAGAAAAAGTAGTAGCAAGTGATGAAAGCCGAGATAAATTACTTGAACAATTAAATAAAAAATTTGAAAAAACTAAAGTTGATGAAATCTTAAAAGAATACATTAATCCGAAAGGCTATATACTCATATTATTTTCAAAATGAAGTTCAAAGCTGTCCGTACTTCTGAAGGTGCTTTCGTTTTAGGTTTAGTATATTGTGACGAATTTTCTCTTATAGATCCTCTTTATTTTTTATTAGATACTGGTTCTGCAATTTCTGCTTTAAGTGTAATGGATTTAGGGGAGGGAAAAAATTATTCGGGATTTAAGAAAAAAAGTGAAGCTGCGATAGGAGTTGGAGGTGCTTTAGAGTGTTATCTTATCCATAATGTAAGATTATTTCTATTAGAAACAGAACAAAGATGGATCGAAATAAAGAAGTTTGATTCGATGTGCTTGCTTCCATCTTCTTTTAATCAGATAAAAAAGGAGAATATCTATTTACCTTCGATTATTGGACGAGATCTCTTAGGGGCAGATTTTGATTTAATGTATTTAAGAGATAATGTGTATTTAAAGGGATAAATTGAGTATTTTTTATAAAAGCAAAATTTTTTAATAGTCATTTTTTTATTAATGGACCCATTTTGACTTACCATTCAAAAAATCTTCTCTTTTCCAAACAGCTATTTTTTTCTTGTATTTTTCAACCGTGTCCCTTAAAGCCTTAAATCCTTCTTCTCTATATGCTGATGCCACTACGATATGAACCAAGTCTTCAGAAATATCAAAATCTCCTTGAAAATGAATTAATTTCACATCTATTATTCCCTTTCTACTTTTTATTTCGTTACAGATTTTTTCTATACTCTTATTGGCTAATTCTACATAAGCATCGATCTTCATTCCTTTAACAAGTTCACCATCTTTTGAAGTTTCTCTCACGATTCCACTAAATGTGAGAATTGAGCCCGCATTTTTAATTTCAGGTTTTTTTTTCATGATTTTTATGATTTTTTCCAAGTCGATTTCACTTTTGTTATATATTCCAGAGTGGATTTCAACGGAATTTTCGTCGGTCATTAGTTTCAGCCACCTGAAATGGGTAAAATTAGTGAAACCTTGTCTCCATCGGATAAGGATGTCGTAGATAAGCCCTTATTATGGACAGGCTCGTGATTAAGAACCACGGAGACTGAGCTTTTTAATTTTTGAGCTTGCTCGTCCCATATTAATTCTTTAATTCTTGGATACATGTTGTTTAATTTATCGATTAAATTTTCCAAATTATCCACGGAGTCAAATTTTTCCTTATCTTTTTTAGTGATGTCTTTAAATTCCGCAAAGTATAGTATTTCAACTGTCATATCCTAACATGCAAAGTGTAAATTAAAATATATTTTTAATAAAAAGGTTCTCTGGACAATACAACTTTTTTGATAATAGTTTCATATTCTAATATTGATTTATCGCCATTTAAGGCATCCTTAATATTTTCTCCGTGATCTGCGCGATATAAACAACCAAAAAGATTACCATCGCACCCCACTCTTAATTTGGTGCAACCTTTACAAAATTCGTGGCTAGGAGTTATTGTTTCAATTACAGCGTTGTTTTGGAGAACAAATACCTTTCTGTTCTGCATGTTTCCTCGAATGATAACTTGTTTTGCTTTAGATTCAAATTCCTTAATTAGGGGTTTAATATCATGATGATATTTCTTATAAAAATCATTGTTCCCTCCAACGGACTTAGAAGCTTCATGTAATTCAATTAATTGCAAAATAAATCCTTCTCTTGCGCAAAAATCGATAATATCTCCGAGTTCATTATCGTTAATACCTTTTAAAATAACGTGATTTAATTTTATTGGTGATAAACCTACTTTTTTTGCTTTTTTCAATCCTTTAATCATTTTTATTAACGAATCTGAACCATGTATCCTTTTATAAACATCCGGCTTCAGCGAACCTAAGGATACGTTTATTCGGTTTAAACCAGCATCGTGTAATTCTTCTGCCTTTTCGTACAAAAGAAAACCGTTTGTCGTCAGGGAAATGTCTTTATAAAGACGCAAATCCGAAATATTCTTTATAATTTGCGTGATTTCTTCTCTACATAAAGGTTCGCCACCAGTTAACTTGATTCTTGTTACTTTTAAGACTTCTGCTAATATCTTGCATAATTGTGTAATTTCCTCAACGCTTAACAAAGCCGTCTTTGGGAGATTACCTTCATGGTCGCAATATATACAATTATAATTACATTTTGAGGTTATCGAGAATCTAATGTGCTTAATTTTTCTGTTGTGTGCATCAATCATCTTATAATTTACTCTTCCTTGATTTTTTCATCTACTTTAATATCAGTCATGGTTGCATGAGGATATTGACCTTTCTCGTCTTTTTCATACATCTTTACGACGTCCCATATGTTTAAAAGAGCCACAGTTACCCCCATGAGTGCCTCCATTTCAACTCCCGTTTTTGCCATGCTTTTTACCGCGCACGTGACTTTAATGGTGTTGTCGTCTTCAAATTCAAAATCTAAAGCAACTTTATTAATGGGTATTGGATGACATAATGGAATTAAATCCGGGACTTTTTTTACTGCGTTTATTCCTGCAATTCTTGCAATAGTTTCCACATCTCCTTTTTGAATGTTCTTATTTCTAATTCGTTCTATTGTCTCTTTTTTTAGAAATATTTTACCAGATGCCGTGGCAATTCTCAGAATTGTCTTTTTCTTGGAGATATCAATCATTGCGTGCAAAATCTTAATTTTAAGCGATAGATTTTACGATACATATCGAAAATTAATTAACAAAAAATAGCTTTTTTTAAAAAATTTGGGAAAATTTAAAACAAGCTACATAATAACTTGATTGAAATTATAATATATAAAAACAAAGAATATTGAATATTTCATGTTTTTTCTTTTTCATCATCTAAAAAATTATTGACAAATTCTTTTGGTGCAAGTTTCTGTATTCTAAGCTTCTTTAGAAGATTTTTATCACGTGTTATAAAAAAATCAGATCCAGAGAGAATTGTAGATGCTGAAATAATAACATCAGGAAGTTTTATGCTATATTGAGCACATATTTGAGCCGCTTCTTGTGCAATCTTCTGATTAACTGGGACGAGTTCATAATTCAGAAGGGCTTTGCTGGAGAATCGATTAGCTTCTTCATTTTCGGTATTTTGATAAAAGCCAACGAGAACTTCTACAAGGACGATTGTAGACATTACTCCGTCAATTTGTTTATCTTCTATTGAGTTAATTATTTTTTCACAGTATTCATGTTCTGGTTCTTTATTTTTAACCGCAAGAAAGACATTTGTATCCAAGCTTACTTTCATTTCCACTCATCCCTAAGTTTTCTTTGAAATTCAAGGCTATTTTCAACTGGTTTGCTGTTTTTTAAGATATCTGTCATTTTTTCTGTTATCTTTTCTATTATAACTTTATTATCCTTAATTGTGAAGATTAAAGCATCACCAGGCTGAATTCCGAATCTTTCCCGAATTTCTTTAGGAATTACGATTTGATCTTTCTTACTCATTTTTCCAACATTCATACTTAATAGTAAGAAAATAGTAATTAAATACTTTTACTCTATAAGAATTTAATATCATGTTAGAGAATAGAATTAGAAATGAGATTTTTAAAGTAAAGTCACATCAGTTGCTTTTAAGCTAATATAAACGTCAGAATTGATTTTTAAATCTAAATTGATTCGAGCGTTTTTTGTTATTGTGATTAAGAACTTTTCAGAATGACATTTTACAAATACTTGACATGTGTTACCTAGCTCTCGGATGTCAACGATTTTAGCTTTAAAATTATTGCGAAAACTCACGTTAGAAGGAGCATTTTTAGCTATAATTATGCTTTCAGGACGAATACATACCTTTACATTGCCCTCTTTTAAAGCAGATGCTGAAATAATCAAATCATTGATTTTCACTCGGTTTAACCCGGATTTTTGGTCAATCTTCGCAATACCAGAAAAAATATTTTCATATCCGACAAAATGAGCAGTAAATTCATCCTTTGGGGACGTGAAAATTTCGTCTGGAGTTCCCACTTGAGAAAGGACTCCATTACTTAGAACGCCGATACGATCCCCAAATTTAATTGCTTCAAATCTATCGTGGGTGCTCAAGATAATAGTCTTTTCCCCATCATTCTTTACTTTTGAAATAAAATCTTCCAATAATACTACGTTTTGTGAATCTAAATTCGCAAAGACCTCGTCTAATAGTAAAATTTCCGGGTTAACGATAAAATTCATAGATATTGCCACGCGTTGAATTTCCCCTCCAGATAACTTCCTAGCATTTTTTTTTTCTAAGCCTTTTAACCCCACAATTTTTATAATATCATTAACCTTAGAAATGATTTCTTCATTCTCCAGCCCGCGAACTTTCAAGCCATAGGCAATGTTATTAAAAACGGAAGTATTTAACACGACAGGCTTTTGTCGCACAAACGAGAATTTCTTACGATATTTAACTTGTTCTTTTTTAGACAGGTTCGTTATATCCTTTCCAGAATAATAAATATGACCTCGAGATGGAGATTCAAGCAATCCTAAGATTCTTAATAGAGTCGTCTTGCCGCTACCATTTGGACCAATTATGACAAAACACTCTCCTTTTTTAACAGCAAAGGTAATGTCATTCAATACAGAGCTGACAGTATTATCCTTTTTTGCTACATACTCTTTTGCTACATTTTGAATTTCAAGAATGTTCACGCTAATCCTCTCTCGCTTGTAAATGAGTTAACGCGAAATTTAATATAAAAGTAATGATAATGAGAATTAAACCTAAAGCGATTGCCATGCCAAAATCGCCCATTCTCGTCTGCATGACAATTCCAGTTGTAAAAGTTCTTGTATTCCAGCGAATATTACCTCCTACTATCATAACAGCGCCAACCTCAGAGATTGCCTGACCAAATGCCACGAGTATTCCAGCTATAATGGACTTCTTAGCTTCTTTTATTAACTCCCACCACAGTTGAATCTCATTCGAGCCTAGCGATTTTATTGTTTCTTTCAAATCAGGATCGACAGATTCAATTGCTGCTTTAGCCGTGCCGGTAATAATTGGAATCGCAAGTAAAAATTGTGCCATCATCATTGCGGACGATGTATAAAGTAAACCTAAGGATCCAAGTGGTCCACTTTTTGATAATAATAGAAAAATTATCAACCCCATCACAACAGGGGGGAACCCACTAAAAGTATTGATTAAATTGGTAAGACCTTTTTTCCCTCTAAAATTACGTATTGCAATAAAAGAACCAAGAGGTAACGATATCAGCGCTGCAAGGATAGTAGATGTCCCTGAAACGCGTATAGAAAGTTCAACAATGCCCCATATTTCAGGATCGAAAGTGAAAAGCAATATAAATGCTTGAACGATCCCCTCAATGAACTCATTTTCCAAATTGAAACACTGTTAAATTTTTTAATATCTTTTATTCAATTTTTCCATTCTTTTAGTTCTTCGGTTTAAGTACTTCTTTATGTAGCTAAGAGCGTCATTAACGGCGTAATCGTAAGCGGAAAGATTTTTTTCAAGAGCACCCTTGACGATTTCCATGGCTTTTTCATCAATTCTCGATTTCACGAAATCAAATATCTCATCGGCGTTTTGCGCTATTTTATTCACACCTATAGCTAAAACTTCGCCAGCATTCGCAACAAAATCTGGAAACGCGATTATTCCTTTTTCCTTAAGGATTTTTGTGATTCCTTTCTCATACGGTATGTTAGATGCGGGAATTATAGCCTTTACTCTTATTTTATCAATGTTTTCACTATTTATCACATCTTGTCTTGCGCCGGGGATAAGAAAGTCTGAAGGATACTCAGATGAAAGTTCAAACAATTTTTCTTTTTCAACCTTGACGAGGTTTTTACTTTCGTATTGTTTTACTAAATCATCTCCGAATTGATGTTTCAATTCTAATAATTTATCCAAGTCAAGTCCATCATCGTCAAAAATGCCACCATTTATTGTCGAAACTCCCGTTAACTTGTAACCTAACTCTTTTAAACTCATAGCTATACCTACACCGACTTTCCCAAATCCTTCTAGAATGATTCTAGGTTTATAATTTTCTTTAAATTCTCCTTTAGATTTCAAGTGGTTAAAAACCGCTTCAACACAATAACAAACCCCGTATCCGGTGAAAAGTTCTTCGACGGGAAATCCATTCTTTTTCATTCCCAATGGTTTTGGAGTTAGTTCAGGTTTGCCAATGATGGAAAAAATACGTTCAATATCTCTATCGTAAGTCCCCATATCAGGGCCACATATGTACCGATCTTCTACGATATATGTTTTAATGGCTTTAGCGAAACTTGTTATTAGCAAATCCTTGTTTTTTGAGAGTGGATCAGCTTTAATTCCCGCCTTGGCACCCCCCACTTTTAACCTATAGGAGGCAAATTTGTAAGTCATGGCGCGTGCCAACCTCGCCAATTCCTCGACTGTAATATCAGGAGCCATTCGAATTCCTCCAGCAGGCCATCCGATAGCGGTGTTATCAATCACAAAAATGCCATTCATTCCCGTGCTTGGGTCTCTTAAAATCACGATTTTTTCTGGACCAAGCTCGTCTAAAAAATTATCGTTAAAATCGAAATTCATTTTTATTTTCCACTTTAAATTGATACTCTTGAATTATTTAATTATTTAATATTAAAATTTGTTCTTTTTTATCGTTTGTTCTTTTTTTGAATGCAATTCGCGAAGTTTTTGCTTCATATCTAGCGTTTCCCTTGCTGATGGATAAAAATATAAAGCACATAATCCCAATAGCATCATTAAAAATGGAAACACGCTTAATACAAACTTAATTCCTAAAATTGTCGATTCTGGTTGTATTTTGTGAATTATTTTACCGGTTTTACAATCTATCGTGTCGTTTTTAAACCCAGTAATCAAAAGCATGGTAGATAGAACAGCTTGAGCGAGACCTATTAATTGTTTAGTCATCGTCAACTTAGCATAGAAAGTTACGAATAATGTAATGATTTAATACTTAATTCTATTAATATTTACTAAAATAGTATTAGAAATTTTGAAATGACACGAAGAAGTAATTAAATTGGAGTTAAAAGAAACTGTTAAAAAATTAGCTTTAGATATGGGAGCCAAGTTAGTGGGCGTTGGAAGTAGAGAAAGACTTAAAAACGCACCCCCTTCTGCTGATTTGGATTATTGTCTTCCTGGCACTCGGAGTTGCATCGTTTTTGCTTATCCTAATTCAATTGAAGCTTTAGAAAATTATTTTTCGAAAAAAGAGCGAATGAGCATTAAGAAGGAGCAATATTTTGCTTATACAACTGCGTGGAAAACTGCTCTCAAAATTGCGGAAGTTATTGAAGAAAATTCAGAATATAAGGCTTTTCCCTTGAGTCCGAACGGAAGGTATCGGAAAAAAGGTGGTGCTACTAATGTTTTATTGTCAGATACGCAATATCCTGATTTTTCTCTTAGATATGGCGCTGTTGCCGCGGGACTTGGACATTTAGGTTGGTCAGGAAATTTGGTTACTAAAGAATACGGAGGTTCATTATATTTAGGTGGTGTTTTAACTACAGCTCCTTTTGAGCCTGATCCGATTGCCGAAGAGAATAATTGTAATCAGTGTAAAATATGTGTGAAAGTGTGTACGACTGGCTATTTTTCAATTGATGAAGAAGAAGCCCCTGTAATTATCGGAGGAAGTAAAGAAGTATATGCTAAACGAGGTGTATACGCAAGATGCGCTATCGGATGTGCTGGATGGACAGGATTATCTGAGGATGGGAATTGGAGCACTTGGACTCCTGACCATGTTTCATTAAAAAATTTGCCTGAAAAAGAATTCACTAACGAGTACAAGCAAAATCTAATGAGAGAATTGCTTAGTGGCAAAAAAACGCCATTAACTCATAGAAAATTTAACATTAAAATCATGAATTCTTTTGCCAGAGGTTTCGTAAGAACTGAAAATGTAGGGCTCCGTAACTTAAAAGACACAAACCCGAGATGTGCTGGTTGTAATCTCATATGCGTTGCTGACCCTGAGAAGAGAGCGGAACTGTTCAAAATGCTGAAGAATTCGGGAAAAGTTTACATTGATGAGGATGGAAGAGAGTTTGTTAAAAAAATAGGTGAAAATGGAAAGGAGATCATTCATTATCCAATAACGGAAGAAGAATATTTTAAGATCTAAATCAAAATTTTGAAAAACTATCTAATGTTTAACAGACCAATAGAAAAATAAAATAAATGCAAAATATTTTATCTAGCTAATAATAAAAATTAACAACAAAACAATTGGAGTGGCATGCGTGCATGAATGTGTGGATTATTGACCACAACAGCGGAACTACATTGCTGTACAATCCTCACATAGATCTTCTAATCGACGAGGATTTAGTATCAGGATTGCTTACAGCGTTAAATAAGTTTACAATCGTGGAATTCAAACAAGGAATAGAATCCGTGGATATGGGCGGACTTAGGTGGGTGTACTCGTTGGATGAAGAATTCAATATATTGTTTGTCGCAGCGTCTGGTAAGGATGTGAACGCTCGAATTCTAAAGGCTCAATTAGATATCGTGAGAGACAATTTCATCCAAGAGCATGTGAAGGACAGGGAAAACTGGCGTAAAGGTGGGAATGTCGAGCAATTTCAGGGTTTTACACATGTTATAGATCATCTCATCTCCCAATGGAACGCTGCTGAAGAAATAATTCCAATTGCTAATTTCATGAATTTAGTGGCTGTTTTCCAGCAGATCTTGAGCATATGTTGGAATTTGATCGAGACGCAACTGCCTTTGAGCAAACGACGGCGCATTCGCGCGAGAATCGAAAGGATGTTCGAGAATTATCACAACAACGATTATGTAAAGAAGCACTCAGAGTTGAAGAAAGTAACGCTCAGCACCGTGAGCGGTATCAACATTGCCGATGTGGATCCGATGAAATGCAACCCGCATGTGATTGGAAAACAGTTTGCAAACTTGGTCAAGAGGGTAATTGGTATAATTAAACTTGAGATGGGAGAAGAATTGAGCACGATATTCTTTCTCAAGGGAGGTCTATATGATTACGTCGTGAAAAACTACCAATTGTTAAAAGAACTGAATTTAGATGGTTTCTTAGTGCGTTTGTTGCTACAGAGTAAGGGTTGAAATTTAAAGGGTTCCAATAATATAATTTTTAATATGAAAATTAATTGAAGATTCAAAATGAGAAAGGTGAATCCTTTCTTCGTTTTCCATGTTTTCCAATTTGTTTTGAACTATATTTAATTTCTTTCTTTCTTTTTTTCTTAAATTCATATCTTACTTCTAATAAAAATATATTATATAAAATACTATTAAACTATAAAATTCAATATTAATATGTAAAAAAAAGAGTTTTGTAAATATAACTGCATTAAGAGGAACAAATTTACTATGAACTCAATTTTAGTCAAGAATGGAAAAATAATCAGCGGCACTGGAAATCCCTGGTTTAAATCGGATTTGTTAATTGACAGGGGCAAAATTAAGAAGATCTCTCGAAATATTAAAGAGACCGGTGTTGAAGAAGTGATTGACGCTTCAAGACTTATCGTTTCACCTGGTTTTATTGATATTCATACACATTCAGATTTTACGATTTTGTCAAGCCGTGGTGAAAATGTATTAACGCAAGGAGTGACGACTCACGTAATTGGAAATTGTGGGTTTTCAATGACGCCAATGAATCCAAATTTGTCAAAAGATGATGATACATACGATACATATATTTCAATGCTTGGAGTAAAGGATCGTGAGTTAAAATACTTTAATTTAAACGATTACATGGAAGATTTAAAGCAAAGAGGAATTCCTATTAATGTGATACCATTTGTTGGTCATTCAATGCTAAGACTTCACGTGTTAGGATTGGAGAATAGAGCGCCAAACTCTAATGAATTGCAAGAAATGAAAGACCTCCTCGAAGATGAAATGAAGTTTGGAGCATTTGGCATGTCCACGGGGTTAGATTATCCGCCAGGGTCTTTTGCTAAAACCGATGAAATAATTGAACTATGCAAAATAGTTAATAAATACCATGGAATTTATGCCACGCATTTTAGAGGATTTCCTAGCGGATTGAATAAGGCTACTAAGGAAGTAATTAAAATCGCTAAATCAGGAATTCCTGTTGAGATTAATCATTTTAAACCGTTTGGTTTTTGGCCTGGAGACATAAAAAAAGCCTATAAATTAGTAGAAAAAGCACGCGAGGAAAATTTAGACATTACTTTTGATGTCTTTCCACACGCATCAAACCATACTTTCTTATTAGCGTTGGTTCCACCCTGGGTCTATCTTTCAAAAGCAAGGATAGATATTCCAAGGGCAATTGATACGTTAAAAAAAACTAGGAAGGATAACGATTTAAGAAATAAAATCTATAAGGAAATTGACTTAATTGTCTCTAGTTTTCTAAAAATAAAGGAAAAAGAAGATTGGAAGAAAGTATATATTAACGCTCACAAAAGCAAAAAATATAACGCGAAAACCGTATATCAAAATTCAACTGAATATGACATGGATCCGAGAGAAGTCATCATCGATGTTTTAATCGATTCTGAGGGTAGTGCGGGAGGTACTTATCTTTCAATGACTGAAGAGGAGAATATTACCACTATTACTCATTCACTTTCAATTTTCGCTTCAGATGGCAGGATACTACCAGAAAAAAATTTGGAATATTTTCCAAATCCGTATTGTAATGGTACTTTTACTAGAGTGTTAGGAAAATATGTTAGAGAAGAAAAATTGCTCACGTTACACGATGCAATTAGAAGAATGACCTCCTATCCGGCTCAAAAATTGGGTTTGAAAGATCGTGGTTTGTTAAAAGAAGGATATTGGGCAGATATCACCATTTTTGATGCAAACAAAATAATCGATAAGGCTACTTATGAGAATCCTCGATTGTTATCTGAAGGAGTTGAATACGTTTTTATTAATGGTATATGTGCGTTAAATAAAGGAATTTTTACTGGATCGTTATCAGGAATGCCATTAAAAAAAAGATAATGCCACTGGCAGACCGAAATGGACAGTTACCAACAAGAAATGCGAAGAGAATCAATGAAAGCAGGTATTACAGGCTTCAATGGAATTTATCATTTTTTCTTTACACCAATATTGTATGCTTTAGCATGGGTCTTCTATTTCATAGGAATTATAATGATTTACATGGAGTGGTTTGGAGTAGGCGCATGTATTTTAATAAATGATCTAACTCTCAGGTTTATATGGAACGTTTTCGATCTGTTTGTATTTCTTGGAGTTTATTTCATATACCACGGTGTTAGACAGCATATATAAGAATTCTATTAAAAAACCATAGAACCATTATAAATTCTAGTACAAAAGTTTATCTAAGAAAAATGTTATATCTATTTTAAAATATCAAGAAGGGTTTAACATTGACACGAGACAACTTGGCAAGAGATAACTACGATTACTTATTTAAGATCTCACTCTTAGGAGAAGGGGGCGTTGGGAAGACAACTCTTATTCGCAGATATATCAATGGTATATTCATGGAGGATACAAAAATGACGATTGGAGTTGATTTTTACTCCAATATCGTTAAAATTGAAGATAATGACGGGATTAATGTCTGCCAGTTTATCATATGGGATTTAGGTGGACAACAACAATTTAAAGTCATACACGAAAGCTATTTACGTGGAACGATAGGGGCGTTGTTTTTATTTGATATGTCCAGACCTATTACATTGGCTTCACAAATAGAAGAATGGTTATCCATGTTAGAAGGAGTTGGGTCAAATGACATTCCAATTTTTCTAATCGGGTCAAAATACGACCTAATAAGGGGTGATAAAGATCGATTCTGTATAATCAATGAATTGGCTTTAGAATTTAAAAGTAAATATAATTTCGATGAATATTATTTAACATCATCAAAAACAGGGTTTGGGATTAAAAAGCCATTCTTGCATTTGGTAAGTGAAATGCTCTCAAGATACAAGGCTAAAAAGCAAGGAGCGCCACCTTCTATATAAACCTACTTCGTGTAATTTTTGCCCTATTAGGCATCTATAAAGATTTTAAAATTAATTTATGGATTAAAAAAATTAATTAATTTTAACGTATTAGCTAATAATAACTGAAGAACCTTATCTGTAATCCTTATTTTGTAATTACATGATAAATCCAACTTAGCTTCATTTTTTTGTCTTATTATATACACTAGTCTCGCCGCGATAAAATAACACTACCTATTTTTCATTTAAATGTAAATACTTAAGGATTTTTTAATATATTCCATGTAAAGTACAAATAAACAAACTTTATTAAAATTGATAAATGATATTTAATATTTTTAATAGAAAAAAAGGATTATATAAAACTAAGGAAAAATTTAAGGCGCTGAATTATTATTATGGGAGATATTGATTCAAACTTTCAATATATTTACAATTTCGTTGAAACTATTTGTAAGCAGTGTGGACCAAGGCACTCTTGTAGTGAAGCAGAAAAGAATGCAAATTTATGGATAAGCGAAGAATTAAACAAATATTGCGACGAGACATTCATTGATGAGTTCGAAACTCATCCAAATCTATACCCTCAAGGGTTAATAAAGGTAGCGGGCGTTTTTATAGCTATATCGTTCATTTTCATGCCATTTCAATTTCCATTACCAATATTTTCCGCTATATTTGTATTCTTGGGCCTTTTTGTATTATATACAGAACTATTCATGATGAAAGAATGGATTAAATTTCTATTCAAGAAAGGCACATCTAGCAACGTGTTCGGCATAATAAAACCAACTGGAGACATCAAATTTCGCATGGTATTTGAGGGGCACACGGATAGCGCAAAAGAGATGAGAATTGCCAGTTATAAAAATCGACGGCGTTTAAAAACTGTTTTAGGGTTATATTTCATTATCCACACGATCGTATTTTCGATATCGAAATTTATTGCTCAAATATTACTCGGACCTTCACTTACAATGGTTGAGTGGGGGATCATTTCATGGACGCTTATTGACTTCTTTTATTTCATTCCATTCTTAGTAACTTATCCTTTTTGCATTTGGGTTATTACAGGCTTTTTAGGCAAGACCGTTGTTATGGGAGCTAACGATAATCTAGTAGGAAGTGCAATATCTGCGTGTATTGGTAAATATTTAAGTAATAATAGACCGAAAAATGTTGAGGTGTGGGTCGGTTCGCAGGGAAGCGAAGAAGTTGGAGATAAAGGAGCGAGAACATTCGTTGAGAAGTACGGAAAAAAGGGAATATTAGATAACGCTTATGCGATTGTTTTAGATAGTTGCGGCGCTGGGGAGGAGATTTCTTTAATTGAAAAAGACTTTCATAAGGCAATTTACTCTCAAGAAGTAAATGACTTAATCAAAAAAGCTCACGAAATGGTTAAAAAGGAGAATCCTAATATTTCGAACTATACATTAAGAAGGTTACGAATTGGCGCAACTGACGCTTGTCGTTACATTCACGAAGGTTTTAAAGCAGCTTCGATAGGAGCCTCCGAGAAGGGCAAAAGTAAACCCCCAAACTGGCATTCGACTCAAGACATACCGGAAAATCTTGAAAAAAAGATAATCGTGGAAGTTTTCCAGATATGTTTAAAAATGATTGAAATTGTCGATAACCAGTTTAATTAACATTGAGTAATTAAGAAAGCAAAGATGCTTGATTCCATTTTGAATGTCCTAAAGAATCGGGTTCTATAGCTTCTTTCACATGGTCTTTACTCATCTTTAAAACCTGCTTGGTCATAAGTCTTGTATTAATTCTTAAAATGCAGGTCAGCAAAATCAATATATCGCTCCAAATCATATTTAGTCAAATCATGATCTCCTGGGCGGATGTGATACCCAATCGTGGACAATACGGGTTGGTTTAATTCGGGCATTTTCGTTGCATTGAGACCATCAGTTCCTAATAATTTATAGACAGGGTCAGCATATTTCGCGGCAAGGAATTCTCCTTTTGGGTCAGACCAAAAATCACTCTGGGCACTAGCTATATAAACAGGTCGCGGAGCTATTAGTGAGATTAACATGTGCTGATCAATGGGTAATTCACTTTCCCTTTCGTCATATCTTTTAAAATTTTTACAAAACCAATGTGGAAAATATTTATTTAAATAATAGATGGTTTCCCCAAATTTACGTCGAAACAATGCAGCCCCTCCACATCCTGAATTATTTGAAACCACTATTGCAAAACGTTGATCATTTGCTCCTGCCCATAATGCAGTCTTACCAAGACGGGAATGCCCCAAGATTATAACGCGCTCATGATCAATATCGTTGTCATGTTCAAAATAATCCATTACTCGACTCAATCCCCAAGCCCAAGCTCCAATCGTGCCCCATTCATTTTCTTTTGGCCTCAATTGACCTTTTTTATAAAATAATGGATGAACGCCATTCCTGAAGTCATCATCAAAGTCTGGATCGATGTCTCCATTGTATAGAGTTGCAAGAGCATAACCTCGCTCAATAATGAGTTCAACTGACCATTTTGATGCCCGCATTCCTCTAGCTGACTCAATTGCTTTGTTTTCTGTAATGCCATATTCATTATCATTAGGAACCCATTGATCAGACAATGTTATATCGAGATCTTGATTAATAGCATGATTTCCATGGAAATTTAAACCCAATAATGTTGGATAAGGGTTCTTTTGACTATTAGGTAGAAAAATGAGAACATTTAATCTTATAATCTTCTTATTGTTTGCTAAACTAACAGTAATTTCCTTAAGAGTTGCCTTACCTGCGAGAGCATTTTTCTTTATTAATTTAATTTCAAAAGCGAACTTATTCGCCCTTCCCGGCATTTTACCGTACACATTTTCGTTAAAAAGTTTTAGGATTTCGGGGCTACGTTTATTAAACCAAATCTTCTTATCGGACACTTTAGTTCCATCTAAACACGTTAGAGGGTCAGGTAAGGCATATTTTGGTACCTTAGCCTCATTAATAATAATTTTTGGCCTTTTTCTTAAACTCATCTTATTTTTTCAAAAATTTTTATTATTTTTTTATGATAATCAATATTATTAAGATACACTAGTGATACTTAAAATTCTATTAATTCCACAAATACTTATTAAGCTTCATTCAATCTAAATGTGAAAAAATTTCAATCATTTGATAAAATTACATCTATTTCATGTTGTCAAGTCTTTCAGAAAAGCCATTTCTTTAACTTTAGTGACGCTTAATTAATAAACTCGAGGATTATTAAGTCGCAACCTCAGAACTGAGAAAGGAAAGTCAAACGGTTGTATTTTATTTTTTTTTAAAAAAAAAAATTTTGAAAAAATTATTAGATTTACTTCTCCCAATCGAAGTCGAGTTGAACGTATTTTTTGGCATAAAGACAAGCAACTATTAAAATCAATGAACAGATCGGACCCCATAACACATAGCCAAGAGAAAAAGTTAAAGTGCCTACGGTAATATCTGGAAATTCTAACATGCTACCCATTATAATAAGACCTATGGCTTGAAAAATATTAAGGGGAATGCTAGGAATTCTCCTATATGTGCCCGCCTTTAATTCTCCTGTTTTTTTTTCATCATCTTCAGAAATATCTGGGACCAGGATATACTGAAAAACTTGCCATCCAGAGTAAATTCCAGCAATCCCTAGAATAAAAAATATCCTATAAATAAAGGTAGATTCCATTGGAATTAATGCCAATAAAGTCAATGGAAGAAAAATAATAGCGGCGATAAGATCAATCAAAAGACTGCGTTTTTTTCCAAATTTCTTTAATAATATTCTCCACATGTATAAAAAAAGTACTATCCCTATAAGAAAAAGAGCTGCAGCAATTATATAAGTTGTTGATTCAAAATCTAAGACTACTTCCATAATAATAAAATTAATGAACCAATCTGTGTCCAAGCTAAACTGGCAATACCAACCATTAAGATTACTTTTAGAAAATTTTTATTTTGTGTTACTACCTTCAAATATTGAAATATGGATGATTCTATTTTAAAATGGGGTTCTTTTGGCATTAAAAAACTAATTGAGTAAAAAATTGCTATTGAAATAAGCCCAAAAAATATCACTTTTTCTCCTTCTGCTTCAATGTAATCTCCTGCGTGTACTGGCGCTAAAAATTCCATGCTATCGTACGCTCTGAAAAACCCCCCATCATCATCGTTCCGAATTAATAGTTCGGTTGCCACATCACCAAAAAGTTTCAGGATCTTTGCACCATCTACTAAATTCCCCCCATAATGGGCATCGTTTAAGCTCATTCTAACTCTAATTAATGCCTTCAATCTCTTTCCTCTTTACATGGCTTTCTTTTTAACTATACTTCTTAAAAATATTTAATCTTGAAATTATTAAATTCATGCTTATTTTATTATCACAAATACACCAAAATAATAATTACTTATATAATGTCTGAATATAATCTTAAAGGAAAGATGTTAGATTGGGGGCCGTTTGAAGAAAAAGAATCAAAATGGCTATTATTTTCCGTTGGAAATCCAGACGAGGGCCATGGGTTCGCATTACCAAGAAACATTGACGATCTTCATAGTAAAAGGGCAGCTTACGATTTAGAATTTCACACCGGGCAGAGGTATGTAGCACATGTCCCCTATACAACTGATAGGTGCGGAGATGTTGCAAGAGATTGGGCTCCATTCTATATCCCGTGGGAAGAATTTTTAGAGAAATCCATCGACTTCATGAAAAAACACATAGAAATCATTAGAGGTAGAGGTGAAGCAGTATCAAGAGTAATGTTGTTGACGGGACACGGCGGAAACGCCGATTTATTAGAGCGCAAAGTTCAAAGGAAAATAAGGGAAGAACTAGACGTTGAGAGGTTCATTTCTATTACTGCCTTGGTTGATAGAAAAGATGCACCGCGAGTTTTAGAAGAATTAAAAAATTTAACCGTCGAAATAATTGAAAAAAAAGGACCACAATATGGATGTAGAACTGCCGAAGAATTAGCGGATTTTTACACAAAAGTCTTATTATCTGCGGGTCACGCGTCTCACACGGAATACAGCTTATCCGCTGCGATGGGAGTTTGCGACATGAAAAAAGTGGAAATTATGAATAAATTACTCGAAACCAATTTTGAAGAAGCATTGAAAAAATGGCCACCCATAGGAGGATTAGGAGGCTATTTATTAGCTGGCGGAAAGTACACTGAAGCGCTCGGAACGGAAAACAACGACAAGTACGGATTGTGGAATTGTTTAAATGGACTCAGAACCTTAGATGAGGGGAGATTAATCGTAGAGCCCGAATTAGGGCATCTCATCCTAAAAATTAGCCTTGAAACTAAAGCAGAAATTATTAATAAATATATTTAATCCATACTTTTTTTTTTCATGTATATAAAAGCGGCGTGTTTCGCAAAACTTTCTATTTCACAAAAAATCGTCGATTTTTTCCTACTTGAATAAAGCAATTGCTACTGGACCTTTTTCAAGATATCTTGACGCTTATTTCATAAAGAGCGTAGATTTAACCGTATCCAAACAATGAAAAAACAAAAAAGACAAAAGAGTTAGAGATTAATTTCTTGTTTGAAACCACAGTTTTGGCATCTTTTAAAGCTTCCGACATGACATTTACAACCCTTCTTTTATGAAAATTTTTTTTTTTTAATTTCAAGCGTTAATATAGTGCTGCAACAAAAAAACTTCGCTTAGTAAAATCATTAGAAAATTAAAGATTGCAAAAGAAGTTTTAATTTTATTCTATATATTGCTGCTAAATTCATTTTAGATTAAATTTTCTCTCACATTAGTTATGACTAAAATAACTGTATTTCATAAAACTTGAAACTTAAAAAACTTTAAATATTACCTATACAATTTTTATATTAGTAATAATCACATTAATGTTAATTTTTTATTTTTAAAATGTCAAGTCAAAGTAAATCGTTACAAAATCACATCTTTGAAGGTAAAATCAAGGAATACGAGCATCAAATTATTGAGTTTTTCATAGAAATGGGAGAACTCAAAGATGCGACCAAAAAAAGTCAAATAATTAAAGCATACTTATTGATTCACGATGGTTTAACACAAAAACAACTTAGAGAATTGACTGGATTCTCTAATGGTTCGATTTCTTCCTATTTAAATGCTTTAGTGAGTATTGGGATGTGTGAAAAACGCCTAATTCGTGGTACTCACACTTATAAATATTCATTTGCGGGAGAGCTTTCTCAAATTCTTTCAAGATCAAGTGGAGTTGCCCTTCAATTCTATTCTAAATTCATCAAATTCTTAAATGAAAAACTCAAAGAATTAAGGGAACGTGGTAATCCAAATAAAAAAGGGTATAAAATTCTTTCCATGAGGTTAAAAGAATTATTAAACTTCTTTCTCATCATTGATAAGGTCATTGAAATGTTAAAGGGAAATGTGGAACCAGAAAAAGGCTTGGAATTGCTTGAAATAAAAGAAAATTTAGCTACAAGTGAAATAGAAGAATTTAACCCAGAAATAAAAGAGATTGAGGATTACATGATTGATTTTTTCTTAAAGTCTCCAATTTTAGCAGGTAAAAAAAGAATGGATTTAATAATTAGCAACTACTTCATTACGAGAAAATATCTTACTCAAAGAACTCTTAGAAAACTTACAGGGTTTTCTGCTGGAATGATATCGCAAGAATTAAAAGATCTTCTTAATAAGGGCCTAATTGAAAAAAAAAGCGTTTCCGATACGGGGCAAATTACTTATTCAATGGAAAGGGTTGATGGTGCTTACATGAAATTGTTTTCAAAAATGATAAATGAAACATTAAAATGGGAAAATATTTTTGTAGAAATGAAGAAAAATTTGGACAACAATGAAGATAAATTGAAAGAATTTAACGGATATGATAAAGTTTATAATTTTCTTGAATTTTATATCCCGTTTATAGAAATCTTTAAAAAATCATTTGAATTTTATGAAAAGTTAGAAAATGAAATCAATAAGAATTCATCCTTGTAACGTTTATTCTTTCCATAATTTTAAATAAAATCTCATCAAATTAATTTTATGAGTAAAAATAAAAAAGAAAATAACGATAAATCTGAAGGTAAATCTAAAACTTTTCAAATCGTATTAATAGGGATTATTTTTGCTGGTTCTTCTATTTTTGGATTTTATGAAATGGGCCTTTTTAACACCTACATCGAACATATCTTAGAGCTGCCTTATATCTACATTTCGATAATGGTGAGCGTGAGCGCCATCATGGGGCTCATTTTTTTATTAGTTTTTGGAATTTTAAGCGATAATACTCGGACGAGATGGGGTAGAAGAAGGCTCTATTTACTATTCGGAATTTTTGCGGGAATTGCCATGTACGTTTACGCTTTTGTCCCAAATTTTATATGGTGTTTCATCATAGATGCGATTATAATAGGCGTTCTTTCAAATGCGTTTTACGCGGGAAGAAATGTATTACTGCCCGACATAGTTGATATAGAACGCAGAGGCCGGGCAAACGGAATAGTTCAAATTATTACTCTATTTGGTTCAATGATACCTACTGGGTTAGTATTGTATGTAAACGACATATATTCAACACAAAGCGAAAAAAATTGGAATAAATTTGCCAGTTATTACTCAATGTTAATTGAAAAATGCTAATTCTAAAACGATTACATTTAAATAGAACATCATCAAAATTGTATATATGAATAAAGAAAAAATAAAAAACGAATCAAAAACCCCAAGTAAATACGTTACGTTTCAGATTGTTATTATTGGAATAATTTTTGCGGGAAGTTCCATTTTTGGTTTTTTCGAGATGTCTCTGTTTAACAATTACATTACAGATGTCCTTAAGGAGCCATACATCGCCATTTCGTTGATGGTTAGCGTAAGTGGGATCATGGGTTTCATCTGTCTCTTGGTTTTTGGAATTTTTAGCGATAATACTCGTACAAAATATGGTCGAAGAAGATCTTACTTATTGGTTGGAATTCTTGCCGGAATTGCCATGTATGTTTATGCCTTTTCACCAAATTTTGTATGGTGTCTTATTATAGATGCTATAATAATTGGTGTTCTTTCTAACGCTTTCTATGCGGGAAGAAATGTATTACTTCCTGACATAGTTGATATTGAGCACAGAGGGAGGGCTAATGGAATAGTTCAAATCATTTCTTTTTTTGGTTCCATGCTGCCTACATTTTTAGTTTTATATGTGTACGAAAATTACTCCATACAAGAGAATAATAGCACGTTTATAACTCAAGAAGGATTCATTCTTTCATTTGCATTTGGCGCATTGGCCATAATTATAGTCTCCATTTTAGGTTTCGTTTTCATAAGAGAAAAACCTGCTTCAGAATTGCCCCCAAAAAAGAAATTCATGGATGAAATAAAGGATACTTTTCAATTTGGAGAATTAAAAAAACATAAACATTTCTTTCGAATGATATTAGCCCTTCTCGTGTTTAATATAGGAATAAGAATTATTTTACCTTTTGTTTTTAATTACTTCTTTGATCTGGGACTCCCTGCCTTAGGTCTCGCGTTAATATTTGGCATCTCTATATCTGTATCCGTTGTAATAATGTACGTTCTGGGAAAACTCGCCGATAAATATGGTAGGAAGCGATTTTTAGCTCCATCAATTATAATCTCTTCAATCGGGTTTTTTATAATCCCTTTTTTAACACCTGATACAGTAGTTAATTTCATTATTTACGTGATTGCTTTCACTTTAGTCTTGATTGCCCTCATGGGACTTTACGTTCCACTTAACACCTGGCGGCAAGATCTGCTTCCTGAACACGAGAGAGGAAAATTTGATGGAATTATGAACATGATGGATACTTTTTCTCAAATTCCTGGCGCCATAATTGGAGGATTAGTGGCAGATGCATTAGGTATTCAATTTATGTTTGCATTTGTTCCCATATTTTTGATAGCCTCAATACCATTATTTTTGAGAGTAAAAGAAACCTTACCGGAAAAGAATAACAAGGAACTAATTGGCTAAATTAGTGACAACGAAGTTGTTGTTAATATTGAATTTTTCATCGTAAATTTGATGGTATTCTTGCCAAAATAACAATCGTTGTAGAAAACTGGATTCGATGGGGGGGGCGTGGGCGAATAGAATTCCTACGATTAAGTTTAGTAACCCAAGAAAAATTTATGGAATCACATCAAAATGACAAAAACTAATTCTAAAACTTGATTTATAGGATGTTACAATTGCATTATCCATATTGAAGGGTTGATTTGGGATGCTTTTGGAATTCAATGGATTTTTATTGTTGTTCCCATCTTTTTAATAGGCTCGAAACCGTTTTTCTTGACCGTGAAGGAAACACTCTCGGAAAACATTAAAGAACAATTGTCCTAATTAAAAATTAAAATTTCTTACTTCAAATTAAAAAGGATAATTTTATTTTTTAAATTATAGAACCTGACTCGATTTACAATTTTTCATAAAACTTGATAATCTCTTGAGATCTCTATACGTTGACCAGTTTCAGCTGATAAATATGCAGCGTACATTACTTTTGTCGTCCAAATCGCAAGTTCAAGATTTGAAGTCGGTTGCTTTTTAGTGAGTATTGACTCAATAAAGTCTTGCAATTCATAGGGAAATCCTAGCATCCACCCCTCGTCAGGTTGGGCATTACTCCACCCTGCTTTTGTCTCTGTTTTTTCTATTGTATAAGCGGTTTCAAATTGATTTTCGGTAGGCGCATATGCCATGACTGCGTTATTTTTGGATAAATTACATTCTATTCGTGCGTTGCTGGCGTATATATTAACCCAATTCTCGATGCCACCTAAAGTGATATCAGAACCGAGAACAACAGCAGTCGTTCCATCTTCGAAACATATTATTCCACACGACCAATCCTCTACATCCACCGGGCGCGACTTTATAAAATCTTGATCTCGAGGCAAATCATCAAGAAAATCCCTGCATTTAGTGGTTGTAGCGATTATAGATTCTGGATAAATGGGCTTTCCTTCTCTTTCCAAACCTTCCCAAAGTTTTAAATGAATAGCGGCACCATATGGATGCGCAGCTTGACGCACTAACGATCCTCCTCCAGTGTATTTCCATTCAGCAGCAAATTTTGAATGCGAACCGGAATGTCCTTCGCCGCACCTTATTTCTAATATTTTACCTTTCGATGATTTTAATAATTGTTTGGCTTTTATAATGGGAGGGGCATAAACCCAATTTTCAGCGTAGCAAAAAATAACATCGGAACCTTGAAACGCCCTATCAATGCGTTCGCATTCTTTAAGACACTCTTGAAGCATTAATTTTTTGTCCGTAAATCCCACATTTTTTCGCTCTTCTATGGGAACTTCTAAATCACCAAAATAACCCGTAAGTGGTTTTTCGCAAATAACATTTTTGCTTGCTTCAGCAGCTTTTATGGCGAAGGGAACGTGCAAAAAGGTAGGAACTACAAGATCAACGATATCCGCTTCGACTTCTTCTATCATAATTTCAGCGTTCTCGTAAACTACTGTTGGATCCAAATGATGTCGTTTACAAAAGGCTTTAGCATTTTTTGAGTTCTTAGAAGCTACTCCAACTATCTTAATGTCAATTCCAGGAATAGTTTTATAATATTCCATGTGGAGGTCTGCTGCGAACCGAGCTCCTACCATCGCAATTTTTATCTCTTTCTTATTTTCCATTTATAACACATCCTAACATGTATATTATTAGATAATATTTTAAGATAATTCTTTTAACCAAGCACACATATTTTCAAGACTTTTCCGTGAAATATACTCCTTATTTCTCAGTGCATGAGTTTCTAATGAAAAATATCCTTCATATCCATGGTCAATTGCTTGTTTAAATAAAGGCTTATAATCTATTTTTCCTTCGCCTACGATTGTAAAAGTGGCACCAAGTTTTGAGATTCTACGCTTGGGATCTTTTACATGAACATGTCCAACCAAGTTGTTCTCATAGAAATATTCATATGCATCAGGAGTAGTTGGTTCTCTTTCCATGAAATAATTACCTGGATCCAGAACCAACTTAACGGAATTTGATTTTATTTCGTCAAAAAATCGTTTTGTTTGTTCAATTGTACCCACATTCATGCCTAAATCGTTTTCTAACAGTAAAACTTTATTTTTTTTTTTCAGCTTTTTTGATAAAAGGAACTAATAGATTTATCATTTCGTTCCATCCTTCTTCCTTGGATTTAAGTCCCATTTTTAAAAATGCAAAAATACGAATAAAGGGCGTGTTGAAAAAATCAGAGATCTCCACGAGCCGTTCGAAAAAACTTAAGTTATAACTTGGATTTCTCATAAAACTTTCTTTTTTATCAGTAGCAAACTTGGAGGAAGGTAACACGCATTTGCCAAATGGTCCTGTTATTACCCCGACTGTAATGGAATATCTATCTAATAGCTCCTTTAAGCGAGTCAATTCATCATCAGTAAATTTAGCAATGTTTTTCTTCCATATTTTTCTCAAATCCACTGCTTTTACGCCATATTCCGAAGCTACTTCAAGAGCACGATCGAAATCTTGACTTATCTCATCAGTTATAACAGATAAACTCATTTTTTTTATCAACTCCGTTGTTTTTTTATATTGGACTAAGAATTTAGTAATTCTTCAAGTATTTTACCGTCCTCAACGCAATATTCAAATTTTCCAAATCCCACGGCCAAAAAGTCATTTTTCTTGATGTTTTTTAAAGCAAACCTTAATCCTTCTCTGGGGTTTATTCTTCCAGCCGCCATTGGTTTTATAGCAAGGATCTGTTTTTTAGATTTTTGAATCACATCGATTAGATGCTCCGTATTCGTATCAGATTGAAAACTTAATTTATTAAGTGGTTGAATAATTAGAACAGCATCATAATCATTTTTCTCTACAGCTATAATTGTTTCATGATAATGCGAAGATAAACCTGGAATCATTCCTCTATCTCTTATGCATGCACTTAATTCTGGATAGGAAGGATACTTTGAATTATTTCCTCCAATAATTAGTTTTTCTTTATTTAATGCTTTATCAGTGTAATTACGGTGAGGAAAACAAGCAGAAATGCTTCTCTCAGCACACCAATCAATTTGTTTATATATATCTCGAGGAATGTTTTTAGCGGTTTTTCTCCCCGACGGAGTGCAAATCCAATGATATTTCTCACCGCTTTCTTTTTCTACGATTTTAATTGCCTCGTAAATCTTGTCTCTTGGAGAAGAGACGGTGCAATTAACGCCGTGTTCTTGAAGTAAGTAAAGCATGAATTTTGCAACGGTTTCTGGGCGTTTAAATCTTCTTAAATGAGCAATCATATCAATTGGGTTAGCTCTATGAGTGATTCCAACAAATTGATTAGTTCCGCAAATAATCCTTGACAATTTAAGATTTTCCAACGAGATTTTCGGTATCATCTTTCAATTTTATTTTTTATTTTATTAATTAATTATAAATTTTCAATATTTTTAATAAAATTACCCATTACAACGACAATTTGTAATGTTTGAAATTAGATCCCAATAAAAATAAAAAAAAAATAAAGAAGTTTATAACTCATGCGACTACTGAGGGCAACACATAATCACCTGTATATCCCCCATTATATTTGCTCCAATATCTTACTTCCTCATGGGTAGTACTACAACTATGAGTTTTATGGCACCTCCCAAAAGCAGGTTTAAACAAAAGCTCGTCGTTTATTGTAAAATTGGCTATTAAGCCTTGAGCTTCTTCTGAAGTCAGCCAAGATATGAAATTCATTGCCCAATCAAACTTGGCATGCGGATTTTTTTCAGGATTTACGGCTATGACGCCATAAGGGTTAAGCATTATTTCGTATCCTTCGACTAAAAGCTCTAAATCCAAGTTATTTTTTGCAGATAGCCATGTTCCACGATCCACGATTGTATAACCATCGTTTTGGTCGGTTATCGTTAACGTATTACCCATTCCGCTTCCTGTTTCTAAATACCATGAATGTATGGCAGTATTAGGAACAAATTTAATTTCAGCCCAAAGTAATAGCTCCTTACTGTGAGTGCCAGATTTATCCCCTCTCGAATAAAATTTAATCTCTCCAGCTGCTCCAGCATTTTTAAGATTAAACATCGCAGTTTTAACATTTTTTCCTTTGATATTAGCCGGATCTGAAGCGGGACCAACTACGATAAAGTCGTTATACATGATACACGCTCGATGAACTCCATATCCTTCCTCAACAAAAGCATCTTCCCGGAATCTTGAATGAACGAGTAGTACATCTGCATCCCCTCGTTTTGCAATTTCTATAGCTTGTCCAGTTCCAACAGATAAAACTTGAATATTAAGCCCAGATTTCGCTTCATAAGTCGGAAGCAAATAATCTAACAATCCTGAGTCGTACGTAGAAGTAGTAGTGGCTAATATTATGCGTTTTTGCGATCTAATGTACTCTACGACGAAAGATGTTCCAACAACCCCTGCAAATAGAACAAATAGTAAGATAATCAGAGCTTTCTTTTTCTTTCTAGTTATTCTCATTATTTAATAAGTGTTTTTTTTTTAATAAAATATAATTTTATTTAGAAATCTTCGGAAATTTTATTCAAGATAGAATTCTTTCTTACAGGACTAATTTTTAATTCTCGCCTTTCAATTACTACATTTAAAAATTCAATTAATTGTTGAGCAAAATATCCGAAATTAAAGCTAAACGCGTTGTTCATGTGATAATATTCCTTAAGAAAAATATTAATCAATTCAATTTTATGCTTGGGCTCATCCATTTCAAGAATTCCAGGGTTTGTGTCTAGTAGCGCACAGCAAATCCAAGCTAAATCGTCAATGTGGTTGCCCTCGTAAGAATCCTCAAAATCAAAACCATACAGCTTGTCATCTGATACGTTTGAGAGTCCTTTTTTTATGATAAAATCTCGTAATCTAGTATCGCCCTTATTGACAACGATTATTTTTGATAGATCTTTACTATTAACAATATTTTCACGGTGCATCTTAGCCATCCAATTCGCAAGCATTTTAATACCAGATATCATTTTCTCACGAACTTCATAATTAATATCATTTAAGTGAGTTGTTCCATCTAAATTCTCGTTGATAAAATCACATAAATTAACGCCATCTATTTTTTCAAGGATGAGATAAGGTTCTTTAAAAAATAAGACTTTAGGAACTAATATTTCTTGCTTTTTCAATTTGTTTAAAATATCACGCTCTTTCGTGGCATTATTGGTTTGGAAAAATTTTATTACGATTTCTCTAGGAAATCTTTTGGGTTTCTTATTAAATACTAAAATATATACTAAATTCTTTCTGCTTTTTATAGGAATTATAGTAAAATTATCTGAATTTTCGAAAAGCTCGGGAATTTCATTTTCAAGCTCTTTCGCAATTTTATTTTTAATCTTGTGAAGATTCATGTTGATTTCTATAATGAGTTTGTTATAAAATACACATCAAAACGAGAATTTATAATTTATTCGGTTAAAAAATATTAATCTATTCGGATTAAATTTTTTTCTTCTTTCTAAATTTAAATAAACTTACTTGCGCAAAATCTTGACAACAGAAGGATGATTTCCTCTGAATCTTTTAGTTAATTCGTCTCTATTAATAGGAGGTTTTTATCAAGTTTTGCAATTTTCAGTGTTGTCCTTTACTTTCAATCCCGAAAAT
>JAUXAJ010000160.1 GCA_030620005.1 Promethearchaeota archaeon
GGGGAACGCAAGAAAAACCAAGGCTCAAAAAACGTTGAACCATTCCGTTCAGAACACGGGCTTAATGTCTCGATTTGCTGAATTCTTAACCTATAAAGCCGAAAGGTTGGGTAAAAGAGTAATAAGAATTGGCGAGGAAAAGACAACGAAAGCGTGTTGTAAGTGTGGAAAACTCTCAAAAAGAACTATTTACGAGAGATTTATTAAGTGTGACTGTGGAAATCAGATTGACCGAGATCTGAACTCTGCCGTGAACATCCTGGTCAAGTTCTTGAAAATGAAAGAGTTCGGAGAATATGAATTCCTATCGCATCAACCCTCCATGAACGAGGAACTGTTCTTACAAATGTGGGACGGTTTTCTACGATACACAGTCAAACCCGCCCTGAAAGTGGGTGCGAACTCGTAGGAAACTACTGGCTTTAGGCAGTAGTAGTTCATTTGGATATTTGAACATGAGAACAATAAAGTGCAAGTCTTTTATCTATTTCTCATGAATTTTTCAACGCTTATAAAATGAATCGATAAGGTCTTAGGATTCATATTTATAAAAGTTACTATAAAAATTAATAAAAAATCAATAATCCCCCTAGCTTTTTAAAGAAAACATTAAGATATTAACTTATACACGATCTTATTGAATTTTCTTTTTGTTTAATTGAGTGATAATATGCCATCTACTTTAGAAAAGATTCGAATCTTAGGAGCAAATTCAAAATACGATATTTGTGCTAGCACTGCTTCCAGTCGTACAGATAAATTTCCAAAGCTTCACGAAAATTCGAGAAAATGGATTGGAAATACTGCAAGTGCAGGTATTTGCCATAGTTATACTCCTGATGGTCGATGCATTAGTCTTTTTAAAACTTTATTTACGAATAAATGTATATACAATTGCAAATACTGCTTTTCTCATAGTTGCAGGCAGCGAGTAAGTTTTACATTAGAAGAGTATGCTCGTACATTCATGAAACTCTATTCAATGAATGTAGTGGAAGGTGTATTCATTTCTTCGGGGATTTGTCGTAGTGCTGATGACGCAACCGAAGATATGCTGGAAGCAGTTCGACTATTACGATTTAAATATAATTTTCAAGGCTATGTTCATTTCAAGTGTTTACCTGGTTCAAGTCAGCACCTCCTTAGAGAAGCAATATCTCTTTCTGATCGTATTTCAATCAATTCGGAAGCCTCTTCTAAGGAACACCTTGCAGAAATTGCAGAACAGAAAGACTTTATAAATGATATAATAACACGGCAACGCTGGTTAAAACAAATTCGTTTGAAACAAAACGAAGAAAAACTAAAAATCCTGAAAGACTTAGGACACGATAATGAATTGAAATTCCAAGAAAAAATGATTAAAGATCGCCGAGAGAATGGATACAAAAAGTTTCGATGGGATGGCGCTCCAATCCTCAATAGCGGTCAAACAACCCAATTTGTTGTGGGTGCGGCGGAGAGTGAGACAGATTGGGAGCTTCTTAAAATAATAGATTGGCAATATCGTCAAGTTGATATGAGGCGCGCCTATTTTTCTTCCTTCATTCCGATCGAAGGAACACCGTTAGAAAATAAGAGTGCTGCTCCATTAGCAAGAGAGCATCGTTTATATCAAACCGATTGGCTGTTGAGAATTTACCATTACAAATTAAATGATATAAAAAATATATTGACTGAAGATGATAATCTTCCTAAAGGAGACCCCAAAGTTCATTTCGCAAGACAATTTTTTAAAGAACATGGACTTGTTGATCCAAACCAAGCAACTTACCAAGAATTAATCCGTGTTCCCGGAATTGGACCCATTTCTGCTAAACGCATGATTAATTTGCGAGCTCAAAAATTTAAATTTAAGCGTCGAGCAGACTTAAAATCTATAGGTGTGGTATTAAAAAGAGCTGATCCTTTTCTAAAAATAAACGGTCAAAATCAAACTACACTTTGCAATTTCTTCGATTCTTACGATAAAAGAAATTCTTCACGGGGTTTTTCAATGAATAACACGAGAAATTGCCAAGATCCATTAAAAGTCGTCGGACGTGCTAAAGGATATTCACGAAAAGAATTGATCACTAATCTTCCTCGTCATACAAAATTTACTCCTTATCTAATACAACAGATTAAGATGCTACCAGAAGTATTGCTACGCAATTCAGGATCTCAAATAGCTAAAAAGATCATTCGAATGATGCGGGAAGTGTCTACTGAAGTATATCGAGCAAAACAATTTACTCGGACAGAGATAAATAATAGGGGAGTATTATTCGGAGTGGTACTACTCAAACATGATGTAATGGACCTTGTCTTATATTACTTTCATAAAAGATGGCCTAAATGCGTAATTTGCTTGTATAATGAGCACACGGGTAAAACGGGAGTAATAAATGAAAAGGGAACGATTAAGGAGTTATCCTTGCCTCTAAGAGAAGTTGTTGAGAGAATTAGCAAGAAACGGTCTATTATTCCATACTTCGACGATATACAATTATCTGGGGAAGAGATTTTCGAAACACTCTACAATTCGCAAAACATCGTTGAACGAGAGAACCCTCGTTACTTTAAAAGCATGATCCCTGGCTATTGTTATAAATTACCGGGAATGCGAAATGGTGTAGAAAAACGTTTTAAATCTCAAAATAGGAAGCTTGATGATTTTTCATAATTTGTTCAAAAATAATAATCAGTACTACAACTAAGATCTTGGAAATGAACTTGGAAAATGCTTTTTTAATAAGTTTTTCTAAATATCTTGATTTAAAGGATATATAATTTTTTTTAAAAAAATGTTTTAAAATTTTCAATCTTTACCTAAATTAATTTATTATATTGAAAATTAAAAAATAGTATTAGTTAAAATATGAAATTTTTCAAACTCTTTAATCCGTTAAAAATAAGAAATATCACGCTATCTAACAGGATAGTGATGCCGGCAATGCATTTAGGATTAGCAAAAAATGGAGAAATAACCAAAAAATTAATTGACTTTTACGTGGAACGCTCTAAAGGAGGGGCTGGTTTACTAATAGTTGGAGGCTGTTACGTTGACATTTACGCAAAAGGATTACCATCGATGATATCAATCGACGACGATAAATTCATTCCAAAATTGAAAGAGTTTACGGAAGCCGTACATGATGCTCGAGAAGACGTAAAAGTTTGTTGCCAGTTATATCATGGCGGTGCTTTGCAATAATCGTATCGATTATTGATGCATAAACGCTTTCCCTCAAATAATTGGTAGGACTCCAATAGCTCCATCAGCAGTTTACAGCAAGTTTAGCAAGACCACTCCAAAAGAAATGACTCTTGAAGATATCAAACGAGAGCAACAGGCTTTTGCGGATGCAAGCGTCCGCGCTAAAAAAGCAGGATTTGATGCCGTTGAAATTTGTGGGAATGCTGGTTATTTAACAGATCAGTTTTGTTCACCCAAAACAAACAAGAGAACGGATAAATATGGCGGAGATTTAGAGAATCGTTTAAGATTTCCCATTGAAGTCATTGAATTGATGAGATCCAAAGTAGAAGATTTTCCAATAGGTTATCGACTTTCAGGCGATGATTTCGTACCTGGAAGCAATACTTACAAAGAAAAAGCGATAATTGCCAAGAAATTAGGAAACTACCTGGATTTTTTTAATGTTACAGGAGGATGGCACGAAACGAAAATCCCACAGCTCACGATGGATGTCCCTAGTGGATGTTATACCTATTTGGCTGAAAATATTAAAAAGAACGTCTCAATTCCGATATTTTCTTCAAATAGAATTAATTATCCCGAATTAGCCGAACAAGTTCTTTTGGCTGGTAAAGCAGACGCTATTTGTATTGGAAGAGGATTAATTGCAGATCCTTACTTACCAATGAAAGCTCAAAAGGGAGAATTACGTGATATAATGAATTGTATTGCGTATAATCAAGGATGTTTTGATAATGTCTTTAGAATGATGCCAGTTGGTTGTTTAAGGAATGCTCGCGCTGGTAACGAAGCCAGAACAGAACTTAAAGCACTTAAAGAAAGGAAAAAGGTAATGGTAATTGGTTCTGGACCAGCAGGACTAGAAGCTGCCCGAGTTGCCGCAATTCGAGGTCATGATGTTCACATCTTCGAGAAAAACGATTACATTGGCGGTCTTCTAAATATTATATGTATCCCTCCCGGTCGTTCGGAATTTCGTTTGATGATAGATAACTATAAGTACTGGATTCAAAAGCACGGAATTACCATGCATTACAACCAAGAAGTTACTATTGACACAGTAAAAGAAGTTAACCCCGATTTTATAGTGTATGCTGCTGGAGCGATTGAAATAAAACCTCCCATACCTGGGATTGATCGCGAAAATGTCTATTGGGCCAACGATGTGTTTAGTGGTGATGCTCCAGTCGGTAAAAATAATGTCGTCATTGGAGGTGGAGCTACTGGTATTGAACTCGCAATATATTTAGCGAAATTTGGATCTCTAACTCTAGAAGCCTTTGATTTCCTTACCTTTTATAAAGCTTTAGACACTGACATTGCTTTGAACATGCTACAGAGGGGAAGGAATAAGGTAACAATATTAGAGCAATTACCAAAGTTAGGAGCTGCTTTAGGAAGAACTACAAAATGGGTCCTCCTTGACAAGTGCGACGCTATAGGTATTACGAAACTAACGAGTGTTAAAGTTACAGAAATCGGAGAGAATTATGTGAATTATACCAACGCTACAGGAAATGAGCAACAAATTAACGATGTCGATTATATCTATTACGCAACGGGAATTAAACCAAACGATATACTTGCGGCTGAAATCAAGCAATTAGGATTTGAGGCTAAAAAAGTGGGAGACTCACGAAAACCCACAGATGTAATGGATGCTGTTGGTATTGGCTATAAAGTTGGTAATTCAATATGAAGTTGAACTTCTCGCATAGATAAGAAACAATTTTTTTTTTATATTTTTATTGTTTTTAAGTTATTAATTATCTCCCAGAGTCAATAGGCAACCTCTCTTCACTCAAAACACTATATTTAAGTAATAATCAGTTATCGACTCTCCCAGAGTCTATAGGGAACTTAAAATTTCTTGTAGATCTAGATTTAAGATATAATAATCTATCAACTCTCCCTGAGTCAATGACGAAGCTAGAATCTCTTAAAAAACTTTCTTTAGACAATAATCCTTTAGTCAAAAAATTAGATTCAATAACGAAGTCCGTAATAAATAGTTTGAAAAAAAAGGCGTTATTAAATAAATAATATTGAGTTAATAAAAATCAGATTTTTTTTTCACCATTTTATTTTTAAAAAGCTGCGTGGTATTCACTTTTTTTACAAGTTCTGCTTCAGGCTCTGAGCAAACTCTTCTGCATGTTTGAGGTCTTCAGCATTCGGTCTTCCCTTATTTATTCCTCCAAATAGTTTAAGAAATTTATTAGTGTTAAAATCTCCACAAAGAAATTCATCAACAATCATATAACCTTTAGATTGCAGTTTTTCCCTAAGTAATGAGTGATTTTTTAGCAGTCTTTCCCTAATTAAGGGGTCATATTTGATTAATACTCGTGGAGCTCCATCGGTTGAGAATATGAATGCTTTCCGGTTTTTGACTTGCGGTAGTTTATCGGCAAGGTCAAGCAGAACTTTATGGTGTTTTCCACCATAAATCCCTGAGCCAAAGCCTATTAGAGAATAATCTTGAAGCTCTTCAGGGTGTATTTGCTGTGGCGTTTTTATTTGTGCATCAAGAACTTTTGCGAAGACGTTAGCGACTTTCTCAGTATTGTTGTGATGATATGAAAACAAAACCAATAGAGATTTCATAGGTAACGAAACAACCTCTTATATTTAAGATTATCGGTCTACGCAAAAAGTGGTTTTCGATAAGAATCCCAATAAAAAGTGTTTTCCGATAAAAGTCCCCGTAAAAAGTGTACTATTCAGCTATTTTAATAGTTTTTTCTACCATTCAATTCTACTATTCCTTGACTATTAAAAGAATTTCTAAAATTCAGTTATACCTTAGTTTTCTATAATTTTAGAAAAACAACGCATGCCTTCCGATATAACGGCATTAGATTCAGATAATTTTCTATGGTCTGAAAAACTTCATTGTATCCATTTAGAGATTTTAGCTCTTGTTTATTGCTTTCCAATTCCGACTTCATTGCTCGAAATTCATCTTCCCATTTCAAGATTTCTCTTAAAGAATTAACCCCAGAAATCATGAAGGAATTTTGAATGGAAGTCATTGAGTAAAAAATCTTTCGTCTATCTTTCTTTGGAATGAGTTCTTTGTATTTCCTTTTGTCTACTTTTTCTATGCACTGTTTTTCTAAAAGTGTATTCACTACCTGTGATACTTTTCCAAGTGATAAGCTTGTAAGCAACCTTAATTTATCTTGAGTTAAAATTTTTCTTGTAATAAAATAGACATATGAAATTAGGGTATATCTTTCTAAAATTGAATAGGCTGATTCATGTCTAAAGAAATCAATTATAGAATCTTCTTTCCTTTTTATATTAGAATCAAATATTTCATCAATTTTATTGAATTCCTCCGCTGAGATTGTTTTTTTTTGATTTTGTTCCAATAAGCTATTAATTTCTAGTTCAGCGTCTTGATCTTGAACGAAATCAAGAATTTTTTCATATAATTCAAAAAAGTGAAGAGCCTCCCTTAACCTACCTAAAAGTAATTTGAACCCTTTTTTACCCCTATTTGCACTGTTATCTAATTCCTTGATTTTCTCCTTGAAAAAGCTTATTTCTTTTGCTAAACTGCCAAGCACTTCATCTAATGAGTTTTGAGAAGAACCATGATAATATTCATATTCATGAGTTTTTGGTTTCATTTCTCTTTTAATATATCCGATATTAACTAAATTGGCTAAACTAGTAGATATTGTTGATTTTGAGAATCCCGTTAAATTTTTTAATTCATTTTGGGTCAATCTTCCATAGAACGAGAAATAAGCCATGATTTCTGCTAATGTTTCTGAATATTCACTGAATTTAACCTTTTCCAAATTGTATTTAATTATTTTTTCTTCAAATTTTTGAATGCTTCCCTCAAATATGAAATTTTTTTTTCTTTCTCTTTTATTTTTTGACATCTCCTACCTTAATAATGCATTTATTTCTATTTAAGTTTTGCAAAGTTCGAATAATATGAAAAGATTTAAATACAATCTTGAATTTATTTTTATAACATTCGAATTTCATGAAAATTCAAGGTATTCGAATAAAAAATCAACTTTTTTAAGTTAAACATGAGGTGAGAAGAGATAGAACTTATTGAATGGGCATTTACAATGTTATCCTTTATAGCTTTTTGTTTTTTCATCAGTAAAAAAGCAAGCAGACCTAACTTCAGAATAATAGGTTTCATTTTATCAATAATGATCTCTTTTTTAGTATCAATTTTTAGTTTTTCCATCGGAGTACTTAGTTTAGGAGTAATTAATGCATGTTATATTTTTTTAAATGGTTATGGAATATTTAATTGTTTTTTAGAAATTAGAAAGAACAGAAATCAATTAGAAGGATTAGAATAATATTAAATACTTATGAAACTTTTAATTTCAAGTAATTGACAATACAATAAAAAAAAAGGAATTTTTATATTAAACGGAAATATTCAATATCTAATATTCTTTTTCTGGGCTTCTCTTTAAATACAGCTTCGACGCGCATGCCAACTTTTATTTTTTGGGGATCACTTTCATTTATAATGTGTACAAAATCGGTATCTGCTCCATCAAGTCTGATTCGCGCGTAAGCAAAGGGAGGTTTAAGAGGCATTACGGGAGTTGAGTGTGTTACAACAGTAAACCCCTCAACCGTTCCTTGATTTCCCAACTCAACCCACTCTTCCATCTTTTCGAAACACTTAAAACAAATCATCTTGGGAGGAACAAACACTTTTCCGCATTTAGGGCACCTTACGCCGAATATTTTTTTATTTTTTCCAATCTCCGTGATGAATTTTTCAACATAAGCGCCTGCTGTATGTTTATAAGGAACTTTAATTCGTCCTCTAAAAACTTTCTTTTCAATTTCTTCGCTCAATTTTTACACCTCCATTTTACTCTTCCTCTTTAATAACTCTATAGTATCGAATATCTCCTATGTTACCTTCTCGTTTTTCCTTGAATACGGCCTCAACGCGCATTCCAACCTTCAATTTCGTGTGATCGGTTTCATTTATGAAATGCATTGTATAAGTATCAGCGCCATCTAATTTAAATAATGCATATCCGTAAGGAAAAGGACGCATTCCCCCAGTGTTTGGGTCTGTGAAAGGATAATTAACCACAGTATAACCAGCCAAAGTACCTTTCGGGGATAATTCTACCATATCATCCACGGTCATTGCAACGAAACAATCTGCACAAACACCACGAGGAGGGAAGTGCACTTTCCCGCATTTTGTACATTTACTTCCGAGTATTTTCTTATTCTCCTTAAGCTCTTCAAAAAATTTTACTGCTAATTTTCCGATTGAATACCTATAAGGAAGGTCAGTTTTCCACTTTATCTCGAATACTTGTTCTTTACCATTTTTTTTACTCATTTTATTCACCTCACTTCACAGGTTCGTTTCCTAATATTGCAATTTCGGTCCAAAGGCTTCCGCCAAATCCCATTCCTAAAGCTTTCTCCACGTCTGGAACCTGATGTTTTTCCCCTCGACCCATTACTTGAAGCGCTGCTTCGGCAATGCGAATCAAGGCGGTTGCTCCAATAGGATTGGTACTCAACACGCCTCCATCGGGATTTACCGGTAATTCTCCGCTCATTTGAGTAATTCCTTCATCCAGCAATTTTCCTCCCTGCCCTGGTTCAGCAAACCCAAGTGCTTCAGTCCACGCGAGTTCTGCCCAACTTGTGGGTTCATATATGCAAGCTACATCTAAGTCTCTTATGGGATTGTTTATACCTGCCTTTTTATACGCTTTCTTGGAAGCGATTGTTGCCGTTGGAAGATCGTACATTTTATCATCTGTACCAAAAGTGTAATAATGAGCCGTTTCTACCGCTTGAAACCACGCAGGATTATCTGTTATTTTTTTTGATTCTTCCTCGTTAGCGTATATGACTGCACAAGCTTTTTCGCTTTGAGGACAGCAATCGTGCAATCTTAAAGGATAAGATATTACTTGTGAACTCATGACGTAATCTATAGTGATATTGGGCATTTGCAAATGAGCAAATTTGTTATTTGCCGCGTTCCTTCGATTTTTAACCGTTACTTTTGCTGCTTGTTCTGGACTTACCCCAAACTTGTTCATGTACATGTTTGCCATGAGTGCAAGAGGTCCTAACGCTCCGGCGAGCGATGGTCTCTCCCATACTGGATCAAATGCCGTGATAATTCCGGTGGTTGCACCTCCTTCATTCAATTTTTCCCATCCTACGACAAGAACTTTGTTATAAATTCCTGAAGCTACATTATAATATCCTGCTATTGCTAACGATGAACCTGTAGTCCCACCAGTAGCAATTTTTATTACTGGTTTAAGATATCCTGGTGCGGCTTCAATTCCGGTCCACATTTCAGAAAAATTAATGCCTTCAAAATGATCCATTTAGCATTTAATATCGATATGATATCAAATATTATCTATGAGAATCGCATCAATTTCCTGTGGTGCTAGTTGAGCGTCGTCAAGAGCCATTTTAACGGCTTCGTATATCATTTCGGGGATGTTAACATCCCTTCTTTTACTCCTGTATTTTGTCTGGCCAATGCCGACAATTGCTACATCGTGTTTTGGCATTTTCTTTATTCACCTCCAAATATTAACACGCAATTTCCTTGAGAACAAATACCGTTCATTCCATACGCTAAACCCGTCTTTGCATCAGAGATCTGCCTTTTCTCTGCTCTACCCATCAACTGTAAAGAAATCTCCGCTATTCTGATTAAACCATTTGCCATTGTGGGATTGCTTGATAGAACGCCTCCAGATGGATTTACGGGAATCGAGCCATCCATTGTAGTCTCACCACTATCAATATATTTACCACCATGACCTTTTTCGCAGAATCCTAATGCTTCATACATCATTAGCTCATGATAACTAAACATTTCACTTATTTCCGCAACATCTAATTCTTTAAGAGGGTCGTTGATTCCCGCCATTTTATAAGCTTCTCTAGAGGCCAATTCTAATCCAATCAGATCTATCATGTTCCGATGACCTAAATAATACGCATCCGTGCAACTCGCATACCCTTTCAACCATACGGGAGTATCGGTCATTTTTTTAGCAACATCTTCTACTGCCAAGAGCATTGCGACCGCACCATCAGAAAATGGTGGAAACTCAAGTTGCTTTAACGGATAAGCCATCATTGGTGAATTCAAAACCTCTTCAAGAGAAACTTCTTTTTGTAAATGGGCGAATGGATTATTGAGGGCGTTTTTTCGATTTTTTACTACAACTTTTGCTGCTTGCTCTTCAGTTAAACCGTATTTATGTTTGTACATGTTTGCCATTAATCCTGCCGCTGAATTTTGATCTAAACCCAAATGTCTTTGATAATAAGGATCAAAAATCGAATTATTCACGAGATATTGGTTCACTTCAGAGCATTTCGTATGAGAAACTACCATTACCGTGTCGAAAGCTCCTGAGAGTATTCTCATGGCTCCATAAACGTAAGCAAAAGCGCCATCTCCAGACACTCTAGATTCTGATTTTCTAACAGACCCTACTGCGTCTTGAATGGCCATATTGGAAATGGTTCGACCGTCATTAAAATCGTTAGAGCTTGTTATGACACACCCTACGTCATCGTTAGATATTCCCAAACTGTCATGAAGTTTCTTTACGACTTCGAAGACAAGCTCCATATAGGTTTGATCTATCTTGTCTTCTTCATATTTTGTTTGTGCTACTCCTACAATTGCTACTTTACTCATGATTTAGCTCTATTATGTGTTAATTTTTAATAAATACTATAAAAGTAATTTATAATAGGAGTCAATTCTTAATAAAGAGTACTTAATTATGAATGGTAAATTAATACGATTAATTAATACTAATAATTATAAATTGCTCTTTCGGTTTCGCATTCTTAAAAAAATATAAGTAAAGAAATATTACTCAGAAATAAAGAAATAATGAAGTAATTGGTAAGATAAAAATGAATTTGGAAGATTTTGAAGACATCATTTACGAAAAAGAAGATAATGGCATTTGTACAGCCACTATCAGCAGGCCTGAAAGAAGAAACGCGGTCACTTATGTTAGTTTCTTAGAAATTCATACCATTTTGGAAGACATGGAAAAAGACAAAAATGCCAAGGTCTTAATAATAACTGGAGATCCAAAGGGAAATGCTTTTTCTTCAGGTGGTTATTTTGAGCCTAATTTTTTCGAAAAAGTTCAAAAAGAAATCAAAATAGAAATAGATCTCATGGATATTGCTCAAAAGAAACTTTGCATGCGGTTCTGGACATTTTATAAGCCTGTTATCGTTGCTATAAACGGATTAGCAATTGGAGGAGGCATCACAATGCCATTAGTGGGAGCAGATTTAATTTACATGGCTGAGGACGCGTGGTTGGGGTTCTATTTTTGTAAGAGAGCCATCATTCCTGAGTTTTCCGCCTCTTTTTTACTTCCATTTTACGTGGGCTTTCAAAGAGCAAAAGAAATAGCCTATTTTGGAGAGAAAATATCCGCTCAGCAAGCCCATGAGCTCGGTTTTGTAAATAAAATCTTGCCAAAAGATAAATTAATGCCTTATGCCCGGGAACAAGCGTTAAGATTAATTCCCCCTAAAGGCCCGAGTTTGTCGATTAATTTAATGAAAAAAACAATGCATTCTTATTTCACTAATATTCTTGACAGAACTTTAGATTTGGAAAACAAAGGGCTAAGAAAAACATTTCGGTCAAAAGACTTTAAAGAATCGAT
>JAUXAJ010000161.1 GCA_030620005.1 Promethearchaeota archaeon
GCCTTTTAAGAGTTCTCCGCCTCCCGCATTAGTTGTTCCTTCGGGATAAACTATGACCCATTTATTATTTTCTAATAATTGTTTAGCAAAGTTATACGAGCCTACATCGTGTCCACCTCTTTTTAGTGGAAATGCGTGGGCTGATCTTACCCATGCGTTCACGAGGGGAACCTTGAAGAGAGATTCCTTCGCTTGTTGATATACTACTTGACCTCTTTGCTGAAAAGTTGTAGCTAAACTGATGACGTCCCATTCAGAGTTGTGGTTTGAGCAAATTACGGCTCCAGTTTCCTGCGTCATAGGAATATATTTGTCGTAATCGAGTACCCGGTATGGACTCATTAAATTACATAGATTATTAACGAGGTTGCCAGAAAAATGATAAATTGCCGATTGAAAGTGCTCCAAGGTGTCAAACGCTTGTAGACTTCTAAGAAGAGCGTACCACGAATCATCCCATAGCCATAAAAAGTCTTTTGTTAACTTTTTTATAATGCCCATGAAGCCTTTCGATTTAGGTTTTTGTTCTGCATCTTTCGGCGAACCTATCGAAAGTTCTTCTTTCTTTTTTTCTTCCATATCGCCGTATGTTCCTTCTCTTAAGCTTACAACTACATCCCTTAATTCATCGGTTAACCTTCTAATCTCTTGTGGGGATGTAGCATTAATGTCATGATCGTCGTATTCAATCGGTGCGCCCACTCGAACGGTTACCCGCGCGAATTTTCCAAATAATTTACCTTTAGGCAACGCATCTCGGGAGCCTAAAATCGCCATTGGGACGATTGGCACGTGCATTTCGATTGCGAGTTTGACTGCTCCAGTTTTAAATTCGCTAATTGTTCCATCCTTTGAGCGAGTTCCTTCAGGAAATATTCCTACCCATTCACCATCTCGAAGAATGGATCTTGCTTTTTCCATTGATTTTTGTATGTCCCGTTCATTACCCCTTTCCCCCAATGTAAAGGCCCCCAAATTTTTAAATAGTGTCTTTACTAATGGAGTTTTAAAGTTTTCATCCTTACTCATGTATTGGATGCGCCTGTGGCAAGCTCCTCCGTAAAAGAATGGATCTAGATGACTTTCATGGCTACCCACAAGGATCCCAGGCCCATATTCTGGAAATAATTGTCCTGACACGTGTTCTGTTTTAAAGTTCCAAAGACGACGGATTGCTAAACGAATATATATATATGCGGCCCACCATTGAACCTTACCTTCCTCTTTTTCAAGATGGAATTGATCAACGACCCAACGGTAAATATCGTTGAGCGGGTCGATAGGATTGAACTTTAAAATCTTATACATCATGCTTTGATGTTGTTTATCGTATACTAAATCTCCACTTTCGTCGACTTGAACGCCCACATATTTAGGCTTTAATATGTCCGAAGCGCTGAGTTCTTTTTTATCTGATTTTGATAATTCCATTAAATCAACTCCTAGCAGACTTGTTTTTAATTGTTTAAAATGTTGTATTTATTAAAAAAGGCTTGAAATTTTAATAATTTCAAGTTTAATCGTTAATTATTCTTTACTAAAACATATATTTATATAAAAATATATTGGTTCATATAATACTTCAAAGAGTATGAAATTGATCTTTAATTTAGAGCCTTAAAAAAAAGAAGACATATTACCGATAACTCAAAATAAAGCTGAAGAAATGTTGTTAAAGATCATATTCAAAAAACTTAAAAAGAGATATTTGCCCGATAATAATTCTCCAACTAATTAGTTACATGAAGTTAAATTGTCATTTTTCGATTGATTTATTACTCAGATTAAATTTAGCAACTCGTTTAAAGAATCAACTAATAAATCGGGCTTATATTCAGCTAATATCTCCTTTTTACTAATTCCACTTGCCACACCAATAGTCCAAAACCCCGCTTCTTTCCCTGCTTCGATGTCTGTTGGCATGTCACCAATCGAGAGAAATTCATCCAATTTGAAATTTTTGTAATGATCTATTGGTGGTTGATAGGCGCAAGGATCAGGTTTTTTAGCAGGAATTTTATCGGCCCCATATACTCCCTTAAAAAAGTTTTCAATTTTTTCCTTTTCCAAGTGATATTCGATGTTCTTTGTCTGATTATGAGAAACAATGAAAAGGTCAGCCTTTTTGCTTAATTTTTTGAGAAGTGGTCTTACTCCTGGAAATAGCGGCGCTTCTTTCGAATATTCTAAATATTTTGAAAACATTTTGGTGGCAACTCGTAGTTTCTTCAGGAAAGTTAAATTTTCAAGAGAAGTCAAGTATTTGAAAATATCAAAAGATTGAAGTAATATCTTAGGTAATGGATATGCTTGAATGGTTTCTAATAGCGCACCAATTTCTTGCAATAAAATATCAGAGTCAGTTTCAATGCTGTATTCTTCCAAGACTTCTTCGATTGATTTTTGAAGTGGTTCGTTAATATCCAGTAAAGTTCCATCAAAATCAAATATGACGCTCCGAAGCGCTCCTTCTCTGAGCTTTTTAATTAGCTGATCCTTTTTACTCATTTTTATTTAATTGTAATTATTTATTTTACTCAAATGATTCTTTGAAAGTAAATAAATGTTTCTAATCAAAATACAATATCAAAAGTATGATAATCTTGTGAGTTTGAGAATTCCTTGCTTTCAAATGAAAAAAATGTTTTGTTAAAAGAGGGATGTAAACTTAAAAAATAGGTTTGAATAAAAAAAAAAAAATTAGAATAAATTCTAAGAACTCTTTTTAGTTTCATAGCTCATGATTACGAAACCAACCAAAATAGGAGTTAACGAAAGCAGAAACAAGAAGTACCAAACGAAATATATATAGGTTACATCTGAGAAATGCCAAGGAGCCCAAGCCATGTACGTTATACATATTCCTAAGAATCCCAATCCTATTATTTTAGGACCATTTAACTTCGCATTTGTTCCATAATAAAAAAAGATATATGCCATCGTGAAACACACAGGAATCCATAATGTAAATAAAAAGAGGTACATGGTGAATTCGATTGGATTCTCTGAAGGAATAACAAATAATCCAAGAATGAAAAAGAAAAATCCCGATATAATAGTTAACAGACAAGGATATATTTGGGCTTTTTTATCATCTGTTAAAATTCTTAAAAGACCATATAATATTCCCGTAGCAAAAAAAATCATGCCCATTCTATACAAAAAAAAGTGAACGGAAGATGAGTTTTCATTAGCGTCTGCTACTCCTAAAGCTCTAAAAATGTGTGCAACAAAAGTTATGCTATAGACAAAAAACGAGATTCCCCAGGTAATTAGCGAAATGTTTGTTCTTTTAGTTTTAAACCATCTATAAACTAAATAGGTTCCTATTGTCCACAATAAAATTGTAGTATTTAATCCTAATCCTAAAAGAAAAAACGATTTTTCTATGAGAAGGAATGGCTCTCCATGGGGAATTACTATTAAGACATATACGCATAAAACGCCGATTATTACCAATCCAATAAAGTATAAAATATGCTTTTTTACTAATCCCATTTTATTTTCCTTTAATTGATTTTTTACCTTTTTTCGTGAAACTTAAATATAAGTTTTACCAGTCTAACTTTTTAAATTTTTGTACCAAATTATCTTCGTCTTTTTCCAAGTCTAATACTTGAGAAAATGAACCAAAACATTCTGTTTGGATTCCATCCCATGCAGGCAAGATGTCGCAATAGAATTCAACGAATTTATTTTTCACTTTTACTAAAATTTTCTTTGTTTTATCGATCTTCACGCTTTCGTTAGTTTTTCCCACAAATATTAAAGAATTTTCGATATCTCTCATGATAATAAAGTTCGAAGCTCCCAATTTTAAAAAATCCATTGAATCCGCGCCCAATGCTTTTGCAAAATTTACCACAGCTGTTATGAATCCACTAAACAAGTCGTTTTTGATAGATGAGCTTGCTATTTGATTGTATAAAGGAATGCCTTTATCTGAAATAACCCATAATCCTTCAATTATGTTCATATAAATCTCTTTCCTCAAGTATTAATGAATTTAGTTTTCACGATTTTTAGTAAGTAATTAGAAGAATTATTTAAATGAATTTATATAAATCTTCTTATTATACTTTAAAGATAAAGTGTAAGAAGTTATTTAAAAATTTTTTTTTTAAAAAATTTTTTGTTTCTTTTTAGGTTTGGGGGAGAAATATAAGAATTATGCAAAAAATCAACTATCGATTACATTGCTCTAATAGCTTCTATTACATCAAGTTTTAAAACGCGATATCCCGGAAGTGATGATGCTACAATTGAAACAACAAGCACGATACCGAATAAGAATAATCTCTTTCTACATGTACCAATAATCCTTTTTCAATGTTTGAAATAATTTTAAACCTGAGTTAAAAATGTAAGAGAATTTTTAACAATACATAATTTCAAGTAAAATGTAATTGTAACAAAGTTTAACTCAAATTCTATCTTTTTCTATATATCCTAAACGACGAATTAATAATTTACTGATGAACGGCTTAAAGTATAAGGTATTTCCTATATATATCATGGCTTTTTTAAGAGTTTCAATTGCTGTATCAATTGGTTTGGCCGTCCCACTTTATTATGCTAGAGAAGGGTTGACTCCTGAAATAATCGGAATTATTGCTTCGGCAAGGGCATTGTCCTATTTATTCTCCCCCTTACTTTTTAAAAATGTTCACGGAAAAATCGGTAAAAAAAATTGCCTTTTCATATCATTTATTGGATTTATATTCATACAAACATGCTTTCAATTTTCTCTTGAGCCTGTTTTCGCGTTTATCCTACTATTCTTAGACGGGATGCTGCTTGGTCTGTTCTGGCCCGTTCTAATGAGTTCCATTTCTTCCATATCAAACTTAGAGAGCGTGAGAGAAAACAATTCCATGAAAGATAAATTAATGAAAAATTATGGGATCTCTTGGAATTTAGGTGGAATTTTTAGCTATTTATTAGGCACTATCATATTATATACTATCTCAGATATTCTCATCATTTTTAGATTTACTCTTATTTATGTTGTTGTTGGATTCATATTCGTGCTAATTTTTGAGGAACCCAAATCTAACATGCCTAAAGAACCACTAGAGTTAGAAGATAAAAGTTTAAACGGTAATTCCCAAAGAGAACATGTCGAATTTTCTCTATTCATACCACTTTTCATGATAATAATCTACGCATTTTTAGTTGGATCAATTGGTCTTATATACCCTTTGAAATCAGAATTCTTGGAATTCCCTCTTTTTTCCAATTATCTTTTCAATTTCATAAGAATGACGTGCCAGACCATTTTTATTGCCATATCAATTACCTTTTCAATAAAGACCTTTAAAAAATTAATTCCGTTCTTGATGATTGTAGTCTGCTTGATCATGCTGACCATGGGATTGAATGAAAATCTAATTCTTTTCGGAATTCTCTTCGGAATTTTTGGTATCTTCATTTCTTTTCTCTATACATTCTCGTTCAAGCTGGTTGTTTTCCGTAATATCTCAAAAAACACTTCAAAATATAGCACATATTTTGAAACAATGATTGGATTAAGTTTTTGGCTAGGGCCACTAACTTGTGGATTTATAGCTGTTGTAAATATTAATTTAGCGTTTTTCTTCTTGTCAATTTTAGCACTCATCGGATTTGTTTTTTTTGTTTCAATTAAGCATAAAATAAAAGTTTAACATCTTAATAATAATTAGGATTTGTCATAATTAGCAAAAAAACCAGGTAAATATTTATAATTTCATCGTGAAAACCGTGTTTCACGAACATTAAATACTCATTAAAAATTTGATTGATTGTAAACAAGAAAAATGACGCCCAAGGAAAGATGGGAGGGTAGAAGTTTATTATTAAAGTGGAAAATTAAATGGTAATTTACTTAAATCCATTGGAATTGGATAAGATGCCCCACAATCAATGCATCGAAAGACATGCTCTTCTTCGGTTTGATCCCAATATTCTATTCTTTTGCTATCACATAACTCACATTCTTTTGGAACTTTATCTAAAATCTCTTTAGATATCTTCTTCATTAAAATGCAACCACTATTAATTGTAATGTATTATCAAACATTTTTTATTTGATTTCATTATTTATTATCAAAATAGGACTTATAAAACTTTGGATTAATCAAGTTTATATAATGGTAACTAATAGGAACTTTTTAGAAATTTCGTCAAGTTCAAATTCTTAGCCGCATTTTACATTGTAATTTAAGAATATATCGGCTCATGAGATAATGCCAGAAGGAACATCAAATAATAACGAAATTTCAATCTTTAAGGTTTTTTGGTCAATTTTTTTATTAGGAGGCTTCTTTTCATTAGCTTTTAGTGGGATTTACATCTCTGTGGTGCCCTTATCGTCGCTTTTTTGGCCCGGAGAGGTATATCACGCTTTGGAAATGGGGTTCCTTATTACGACCATGTTTTGGACGATTGCATTTTCGGGCATACTTTTTGGACGATTTATTGATAAGCATAGCCGTAAAAAAATCCTTTTTCTTGTTGCGCTAGTTAGGGGTTTTTGCTTGATCATGCTTAGCCTTGCTGTTGAAGGGAAGGGAATGGAAATGTTTTGGTATTTTTATATTTTTATTTTCATTTTCGCTTTCTTCGCAGGGGGGAACTATCCTTCAATAGCTTCACTTTCAGACGATGTAGTTCCTAAAAGTCAGCGTTCTAGGTTTTTTGGAATGTATACTTTAATGAGAAACACGTTTCAATTAATTGGCTTTATACTAGTTGGGTTTTTGGTGCAATTTGGATTATGGAGATTATTTTTTAGTGCTACCGGAACTGTAATTATAATTTCAGGAGTAATCATGGTATTTATCATTAAAGAACCTAAACGTGGCGCACAAAGAGAGGAACTCTCTGATGTTCTAAAAGGTCAAGCAACGTACGATTTTAAAATTGACCGTAAAATGATGCGCGAAACAATGTTTAGCAAGGTTAACCTTATTGCATTAATAGAGGGCGTGTTCACTAGCGTGTACGCTGGGAGTTTATCTATTTTATTCCTACCTTACCTTCAAAATCCTCCTCACAATGTTTCTCCTTTTTCAACTGGTGTATTTTTAGCCGTTTTTGGTTTAACAGGTGGAATTATTGGACAAGTAGTACTTGCCCGTTTATCTGATAATTGGTGTAAGGATAATGGTATGAGACGATTATACTTTATCGTATCTGCTTTAGCAGCAGGATCTTTCTCTTTTGTTTTTCTTTTTTCTCTTCCATTACCCAACTTGACCGTGGAAGAAGGCAAGGATATCTTGTATATATTCACATTTCCAGTAATATGGACTATTGGTCTTGTATATGTCGGTTCTAAATCTATTTCTACATTGTACGATGTAAACCAACCGCCAATATTGCAAGAAATTAACCTTCCCGAAGCACAAGGGAAAATAGTAGCATTAAATCGACTACTAGAAAGCATAGGGTTTGGTTCGGGGCCATTAATATCTGGAATTCTGATTACAGTTATAGGACAAAATTATTCTCTAGTTGCCTTAATAATAGGGCTTTTCGCAATTCCCGGAATCATTTTATGGATTCTAAGTCTTAGATGGTACGACGAAGATAGACAAAATATCACGAGAATCCTTGAAGAACGTTCCAAGATTTTAATGAAAAGTGTAAGTTAATCATGATTCTTATCGATCTTTCTGCAAAAATAAAACTAAACAGGTAATAAAGCATGTTGAACTACTCCTCGCTAAAGGGAGGAGATTCTCTCATCACTAAGAGAGTTTCCTCTTTCGCGGACAACCGCCACAAAGATCTTCCGAAAAAGGTCTCGTGGTCTTACATTATCTCCAGAGGCGTGAATTCCCGTTGCTCCAACGGTATTTTTATCATCATGGATGATCGTGATGTTATTTACTTCTTGAAGGATTCGCATACCTTCTTTTCTGTCATAGTAAATTTTAAATGAAAAAAACCTAATTCTATTTGGTTGAACCAATTCAAATGAATTGTTACTTTTCATTTCAATGGAATTGGAAATAAAAAAATTAAAAAAAAATTTAATTCTTTTTTGCTTAAATTTCTATTTCTCTTAATTGCCGAGAAATGTTTCTCCTTTTAATAATCTTCACGAAATCTTCTTGTCTATGCTTCAAATTATTTAAAAACAAATCCAATTTGTCAAAATTATTGAAGAAATGCTCATCACCATCAGCTATGATTCTTACACCCTTTCTTACGTTATCGATAATAGCGTACACTCCTCCAACACTTTGTTCGTGCTTAAGGAAAACTTTTTGAGACGAATTTTTTTTTGCCCAGAAGCCAACTTTTAATAAATACGATCTATACATTGATATTGCTACACACACGCTCCTTTATTTTAATTTTGATGAGTCATCACGGTATATTCATCTATATACTCGTAACTATCATCGTAATATAGCTCTAAGTAATATATATAAATAGATAACATCAGTTATTATTATCGTGTGTTATCCAGATCACATAATATCCAAATAACATGTAAGTTTTATATTAATGTTCTTTAAATTATTACTAAGCCTTATCACGGGTTATTAAATATAAAAACTCTAAACTCATTTATAAATACTCGAGTAAAATTTTTTTAAGTATTTACCTAAAAATGATTACCTAGGGTTAATTTCAAGTAAAATTGCATTCATCATGTAAAGAGTAATAATTCTAATGTTCGTAATGAGGGAACAAAATTGTGATAAAATGGTACGAATTTTTAAGTTGATAAAAATATCAATATATTAAGTTTAATAATGTGATGTTTTTATGAGTCACATGGGGTTAAGGATTTGATTAGTGAAAAAGAGTTCTATGAAAAAATCATTGAAGATTTTCAAGTAAACCAAGAAAAAGATAATGATCAAGAGCTCTGGAAGTATCGTTCAATTAATAAAATGATGAAATTTACTACCGAGAATGACCTCAAAAGATTTACGGATTGCGGTCTGGTGCTTATAATGGGTTTGCATGAAAAAGAATTTTCTGATTTATACGAATTAAATAGTAACTCAGTTAAAGATTCGTCACCCAAAGAAAGAGACGTTATAAACTCCATATTAATGGAAGAATTTCTTAGCTAATCTAATTCGTGTTAAATCACAAATATATACCTTCAAAAAACTCTAATAGTTCATTTAAATTATTTAAACTTCTTTTCAAACTTCCACACATTGTCTTTAATTGTATGCAAATTTTTCACTACTTTTCCCTTAGTTTTTTTTTCCATTTCTTCAGCGTCAAACATCGCCTTTCCTACTGCCAAGGCTCTACCGTGTGTTTCATCTACAATCAAGATAATATCACCTTTTTTGATAGAGGGTTCTATTTTAGTGATTCCGGGACGCATTATATCTGCTTTATTTATAGTTACATATTTAATCGCCCCCATATCAACGATGACAGTTTTCAAACTAACTTTTTTGTTTAGCAATAACGTTAAAACGGGAACATAACCTTCTTTTGACTTCCAAAGTTTTAATTCGTTATTTATTGCGAATAAAACGTCTCCAGCTTCAGTATGAATGACTTCTATTCGGCATTTTTTAGGAAAAATTTGGTTGATAAAGTTTTGATCGTATTGTTTTAGAACATCTGCTTTAAGTGTTTTAATTTCAGTCGATTTTATGAAATGCCTTTGTTTTATGTTCATTTTTAAGAAACAAATACTATTTTATTTACTATTTACTATCTTTATTTCAAGATTTAAATTTCTTTTTAATTATAATTTTTAAAGCAGAGATATAAGATATGATTGGAATGTTGATTAAAAAATGAGTAAAGTTCATACATCTGCAGTTGTTATCATTCCTCCAAACAATCAATGGGGGTCCATTCAAGATATTCGAAACACGCATGACCGTCAAATAAATCGTTGGATGCCCCACATTACCTTATTATATCCTTTTATACCTAAAAATGATTTTCCAAAAGTGTCAAGAGATTTTTCTGAAATTGTAAAAAAAATTGACCCATTCGAAATTTCTTTGACAACCTTCAAATTTTTTAAACACGGTCGTCAAAAGTATACCATGTGGCTGGAACCAGTCCCAAGAGAATTAATCATGAGTCTGCAAGCAAAAATTCTAAAAATTGTTCCTGATTGTAACGATGTTAACAAATTTAAAAATGGATTTAGACCACACTTAAGCGTTGGTCAGGTGTCTAAAAAAAGCAAGCTTTTTAAGACCTTAAATGAATTACAAAGTTCATGGGAACCTTTATCATTTCTACTAAAAAAGATTTATTTCATTTCTCAGGAAAAGTCTAAAGCTTCAAAATTTCAAGTAGAAGAGACATTCTCTTTAAAAAATTGAAAATATATTGTTTTTTTTTAAGAAGTTTAATAACGAATAAAAAGAATAAGGTTGAGGTTTATTTTTCTAGTTTGAACGAGTGTAAAATTTCGGCCATTTTTTTAAAGATCAATTTCACATTTTCTCCAGTCAAAGCGCTCGTTTCAAAATATGTCGCATGTAATTTCTCGCTTAGATGATTTGCCATTGGTTGAATTATCTTTCGCTCGTCTTTTAAATCAATTTTATTACCTATTAATATGCGAGGAACTCCACTAAGACCATGTTTAACGGTTGTATTGTACCAATTATTAATGTTACTAAAGGTGCTTGACCGAGTGATGTCAAATACTAACATCATTCCGTCTGCTCCATTAAAATAGGGTTTATGAAGCATGTAGAATTGTGGCTGTCCAGCTATATCCCACAAGAGCAAATTAACGAGAACATCTTGCCCATTAATTTGAAGATTTATCTGTTCCTTTAAGATATTAACGCCTACCGTTGGTAAGTACTGAGTTTTAAATTTATCCTTTGTGAATTTTGACAACAAACTGGTTTTCCCTACTCTGGGGTCTCCTATTATTATAACCTTGAAGATCTCCTCGGCTCTGCGATGGAATACCAACTTTTCTTCCGTTGATTCAGGATTTTGATTATTACTTCTCATGATACGCATAATGTCTCCAATTTTTTTAATATCTTCACTATTCCATATTTAATAAAAAATATGTACTTAGAGATAATAAATTTTAGGGTTTTTAAGGTAATATTTAAATTTAAATTTAATAGACTTAAAATTGATTTGTTATTGACTTTATAATAAATTACAGATTTTTAAATTTTATATAAAAAAATATCTCAAATACATTAAGAGTGTAGATTGTATAAGAAAAAAAAGTAAATGGAACTGCAATTGAAAGAAAAAAAAAAAAAAAACACATGACATTTTAAAGATTAAATCCTTTTTTGCGAATTTAATTCCTGTTAATTGCTTAAGTTAAATGTTTTTTTCCACGAAATGCATTTTTCTTTAACTATGTCTTTAATTTTTGGCGTGAGAGCATTTATGTTGCCTAAATCTGATATACTTTTTGAAATTTCGTAAAGGATTCTATGTCCTCCCGTATATTCGAAAATATTTTCCTTTAATTCTTCTAAAGCTTTTGTTATTACTTGAGGGTCCTTCAAATCTTCAATTTTGCCATATAAGGTTGTAAATTGACCTAAAATTCTTTCTTTTTTTTCAGTTGCGGATTCTTCTCTTTTGATATCACCATGCTGGTTCAAATTCGACCCGTAAGCAAATTTAGATTCTTGCATCAATGATTTTATTAAATTAAGCTCGGATTCTAAATATTTTTGATTCTCAATTATGGTTTTGTTTTTGTTTATTATGTTATTTAATTGAGGTGTTAATGATTTTATATCGATCGTTGCTTTATGCAGCTGGTCAATTTTATTTGTTAAAACATTAATACTAAACGTTGTTTTTCCTAAATTAGTAATAATATCTAAGCCGAATTTTTCTAAAATTGATGCGAATGAATTAATTTTTTTATTGATTTCTTTCACCGTTTCTAAAATATCTTCGTTGTTTTTATTATCCATGCCTGTCAT
>JAUXAJ010000291.1 GCA_030620005.1 Promethearchaeota archaeon
ACAAAAGGCGGGTATTAATGAATTCTTAACCCAAAAACTTTCTGACCTAAAAAACGGCTTTACCGACCGGATCAATATTCTGGATTCAGGTCTAAACGAGCAAAAAGAGCAATTTGCGACTAAAGTTCAATCAGTTATTGATTTTGTCAAAGAAAAATTTAAAGAATATGAAGATGCAACCCAAATCCAATTTGATACTATTAAGGGCGAGGTAGAAACTAAATTTAATTTAGAGAACCAAAAGGCTGGTATTAATGAATTCTTAACCCAAAAACTTTCTGACCTAAAAAACGGCTTTACTGACCAGATCAATAATCTGGATTCAGGTCTAAACGAGCATAAAGAGCAATTTGCGACTAAAGTTCAATCTATTAATGACTTTGTCAAAGAAAAATTTAAAGAATATGAAGATGCAACTCAAACCCAATTTGATACTATTAAGGGCGAGGTAGACACTAAATTTAAGGAATTTTCAGAGAACTCTACATCAGCTATCGAAAAATTAAAGGAAGCTACCTCTTCAAATATGAGCTCCATTGAAGAAGAAATTAAGGGCAAATCAACTAAATTTAATGAAAAACTGAAATCAGTGCAAGTAGCCATGCTGGATAATGTTGGGAATACATTGTCCGAAAATGCATCTATCTTTTCAAACCAATTGGATTCTAATCTATCTGAAATCGAAATAAAAATGGAAGGAACTTTAAATGATACTAAAGCGAATTTGGAAAAAATAATCAACAGCTCTAAAGAAGCTGTGAAAGCGAATATTTCTAATATTGGCGCTGAATTTGAGGGTTTAGCTAAATTTTTTGATGAAAAAGTTACCGGTGATGTTGATAATGCTATAGCTAATGTATCTGCAAAATCCGATGAGGTTGAAGCACAAATATCGAAATCATTTGAGGAAAGCTCCAAAATAGCTACTAATCACTATTCTAACTTTACATCAAACCTTAATAGATTTTCCAATACTTTAACTAATCAATCAAATAGAATAGCTAATTCAACTCAATCCATAATCAATGAAAATCTTAATTCACTTCAGAACATATATTTTGAAACTGTCGGAAACGCAGTTAATAGTTTTATTTCTTCCATTAACATATTAAAGGAATCCCTTACGAAAGAAATTAAGAGAATGGATAAAGGCTTTACAGAAGCTACGGATAAAGTCGGCACAGAAACAATGGATAATCTTGATAGTCTTGCAAACAATATGTTGGAGTCTTTTGATAATGCGGTTAAGGGGGTCAATGATCCCATCGATAGAATAGTGGAAGCAGCGAATAACTGCAAAAATACTCTTGCGAGCATATGGGATGATGTGAAAACTATGGAACTACTTAAGGCAGAAGGCATTTGGCAAATTGTTTCACAACACACTATTATGAGTTATCTCGCAGCGATGGTGAAAAGGACAAAACTTCACCTTTTAATCGTGGTTCCCGATATGTCATTGCTACCGGTGGATGCTATTATGAAGAGTAAAATTAGTCAAAAGATGACAATTGCATGTCGGATTACCGACAAGGAACTTGCGAACAAGCTTATCGAAAAAGACAATGTAGATCTTCGTATAATAACCGAGATGACTGTATCATCAATTGGTGCGGATCGTGACCAAGAAGAGGCATTTTATGGACCCGTCACAGAAAATCCTAATGAGATGGTATGCACTATCACTCAGCAAGAAGAACTCATAAAAGTAATTGCAGAAATGCTGTCGTGGTTTTACAGGGGTCGCTCAAGAAAATATATACCAAGCTAATTTTCATTTAAATTATGTTTTATTAATTATCACAATTTTAATAGCATTTTGGTAATAATATTCAATAATTTTTCCATCAATACATCCCTTTCCTCGAAAGAACTACCGAAACCTTTTTACAGTTATTTCTAAAGTGAAAATTAATAATCTTTTCTATATCATCAAGAGAAAATCCAGCCATTAAAATGCTCAAGTTAAAGTCTCCACTCAATCTAAAACAAGTCAAGCAAAAAGGACATCGCTGAACGATTTTATATATTTGTTCAGGATTATCAGATTTCATTTCTACTCTAGCAAAATACATATCAGCAGTCTTAATTAAATTATACAAAAAGAATATTTAAAATTCTATTATTCGCAATGAAAAGATAAAAATCTCATATAATTTTTTAATTTTAATTAATACTTTTATTATATCATTATTATGAAGTATTTAGCATGGTAAAACTTCGAACAGCTCAACATGGGGATTTAGAATTCTTATTTAATTTGAAAAAAGAAACGATGAAGCCATATGTAGAGAAAATTTGGGGTTGGGATGAATTAGACCAAAGAAAATATTTACTTCAAAATTTTCATCCAAAGAGAATTCAAATTATTACGGAAAACAATCAAGATATTGGAATGATTGAAGTTGAAGAAAAAGAATTAGAAATCTTTTTAATTAACATTCAAATATTACCAACCTTTCAAAATAAAGGGATTGGCTCACTTCTCATTAAAAATGTCATTGCAGAGACAATAGTTGAGAAAAAAGATTTCAGATTACAAGTCTTAAAAATTAATGATAGGGCTCTTAAATTGTATAAGACTCTAGGTTTGGATATTACTGGAGAATCTGACACACATTATAAAATGAAATTATAAGAAAGAAAACTCTCAAAAAAATGCGGGATTAAGAAAATGGAGTCATGTAGATAAATATTCGAAATTATCTTACCTAAAATCAAATAACATTTAGAAAAGAATTAATTTCTTAGATTCTTATTTTTGAACCATGGCTATTAAAAATTCAAAATTCTATAACTTTATTATCGTAGGAGCTGGCCCAGCAGGACTAACGGCAGGAATTGTAGCAGCGAGGCAAGGCTTAACTTCAATAATTTTAGAAAAAGGTGAAAGAGCAGGTCCAAAACCGCGTGGCGAAGGTATGGCTCACATGCCAATTGTAGATGATTTATTAGGAAATGGTTTTTTACCATCAATAGGTTTTAAATCAAACGGCGGGAGAGTTTGGCATTCACCTAACGATTTGCAATCTTTTACAACCTTTCGTGAATATGATCATTATTTCTTTGAATGGCGTGAATTTATTGATCGATTCGTAGATGTAGCAAATGAATCTGGAGTTAAAATACTTTTAAATTCTACGGTAATTGAACCAATAGAACAAAATGGGATTACCATCGGTGTAAAATACAAAAATGAAGCTGGAGATATCCAAGATGTTCGTGGAAATGCTGTTTTAGACTGTAGCGGATTTGAAGGAATTATAGGTAAACGTTACGGGATCGACTATGAACACATGAATTGCCCCATCATGAAATGTATCATTAGTAAGGCCAATTACGATATTAATCAGACCCCCGATCTTCAATTTTATTTCATAGGAAACGGTGATCTGCAATATTCACCGAATTTTCCTCCCTGTGTAGCTTATTTCTTTCCTTTAGAACATGATAGAGCTGAAGTTGGATTGATGCTTCGAATGGCACAAGTTCCGAACATGAAAACCGTGAGCATTCCGAATGATGAGGAGATCGTGAATGTGTGGACGAAAATAAAGGAATCTTATCCCGGTTTTAGTGTGTTTTTTAAAGGGGCTAATATTGATTATGAAGAACTTACCACTCTTCCGAATGCGAAAATGGCTAATAATTTCGTTCCAAACCGAGGAGTCGTAATAATCGGAGATAGCGCGGGATTTGTGAACCCCTTTGGCTCTTCAGGCCTTTATTATTCAATGGAAATGGCGAATTTTTGGGTCAATCTAATTTCTGAAAAGCTAAAAAGTAGGTTAGAATCTAAGACATGGGATATGGAAGCAAATGAAGAATCATGGAATCTTGATAATATCGATGAATTCAACCAGAAATTTGAAGAATTTGACGTTTATAAGCAAGTTAAAGGCATGTACAATCTAATCGGTGCTTTTGAATATAAAATCTTTAATAGGTTGCGCACTTCTGAAAAAATCAATAAAAAGTGGAATTATATCACTTCTCTACTTGACAAGGCATAGGATTAAAACCAAAAATATTAATCACATTTGAAGACCATTTTTTTTTTCTATTAATAATGTGCCTAATTTCACATTTGTTAAGCGTATTATCTCCAATGTAACTACTCTTAATACTAAAACATGGTTTCTCTTACTACTAAATCTTTCATATGTATTACCTCCTTTTAAAGCAAATTTCTGTTGATAAAAGAGCCTTGCATTCTAGCTATAATTTACATTCTTAAAATATTAAGATTATCGATAAATTAATTTATCGTCCCTACAGGATATTTATAAAACATTGAAGGCAAAATTTTTTATATAAATCGAATAAATTTAAATTTAAGCTAATGTACGATAATTTTGATTATTAGTTTTAAACCTTCAAAATGGAAAATATAGCGTAGCTAAATACAAAATAATAAGGTGTGAAATAAAATTCTAACTTCTTTAGGTTGGATAAAGGGCATGACAGCTTTATTGAGTCTAAGTCTTGGTTTACTCTGGGGTTCACTAAGTTTTCGAAAATCAAGAAAATCTAATTCCAAACTTCTCTTCTATTTCAGTTTAATAATAATTGATTGTAGTTTGTTATTCACGGGTCTTGTATCGGATTTTTTAACAATTATATTAACGGGCAACAATATGGATAATACATTTGGATTACACGGGATTTTAAGCTTCGTGTGGTTTGCTCCAGGATTTCTACTCGCAATGTATCTTGGCATCGAGTTGCTCATGCCAGATTTTCCGCTACAAAGAAAAAAGATTTTATTATTCGTATATTCAGCGCTGGGAATACTATATGAATTAGTTTTGTTACTAGATACGATGAATTCTCTTGAGTTTTCTTATCCTAACACTCCTGGCGAAGATATGATTGATTCCATTTTCGTTTTAGGGTCTCCAGCGTTTATCATTGTAGTTATTTTCATGGTCACCATTTTGATTTTTTATGGATTTGGGTTTTTATATAAGAGCATTCAAACATCGGGGATATTAAGAAAGAAATTTTTAATTTTATCGATAGGCTATAATTTTTTTATCATTTTTGGAGCTTTTGAACTATTTACTTTCCTACCTGATATCCCATTAATTATCGTTAGGTACGGTGTAATAAGCAGTGGATTTCTTTTCTTTTTAGGAATTAAAGAAGAACGCGTTAAAGCTAAAAAGGAAACTCTAAAAAGGAAAGGTCTACCTGATAAATCAAAAGTAACGTTAGCGGAGACACTATCATACTCAAGACCCGCACAAATTACAAAAGAAGAAGTTACTTATTTTAAGGAGCAGAAGATTTGTTTGGTGTGTAAAGGAAAGGTTGAGAAATTCAACGTGTTCCTTTGCTCAAAATGCGATACAATATATTGCGAGAATTGCGCTAGAGCCTTAAGCAATTTAGAGAATTCTTGCTGGGTGTGTGCCGAGCCTATAGACGATACAAAACCCGTGAAACCTATTAAAAAAGATATAGAACAGATAGACATTGAAATTTCTAATAAAGATGAACATGCACCTAAAACTGATGAAGCTAAACCTCAAGAGAAGTAAGTAATGCGAAAGGCCGCCCGAAAATTTTTCTCTCAAAATTTATTTTTCATCAAGAATATTAAATTATCTTAATAATTTATTTAGTGTTCTTATAAAAATTTTATTTGATTAAGCTTTAATTTTCTAAAAACAAAATTATTATTATGGAAAAAAATTACACGTGGAAAGATGAAAAAAATGGTTAAAACTCCGTTTAGGTTACAATGCGAATATTTAATTAATCCTATAGGGATAGGAACCCTGATGCCGCGCTTTTCTTGGCTTTTAGAGCACGATGATCGAGGTCAGAAACAATCAGCGTTTCAAATTATCATTTCCTCCGAATCAACACTTTCTCAATCAGAAACGGGAGATATATGGGACAGTCGAAAAATAATTTCAAATTCTTCCATTAATATTCCTTTTGAAGGTAAGGCCCTTAATAGTGGTAGTATTTATTATTGGCGCGTGAAATGGTGGGACAGAAATGACGAAGAAAGCGATTATAGCAACATTGCTATTTTTGAAACAGGACTCATTGAAGATTCCGATTGGAAAGCAAAGTGGATAACTAGACAAGAATTTACAGATAAAAAGGAAAAAAAAAAATTTCAATATAGGTCAGGAGCAAGACATTTTCA
>JAUXAJ010000025.1 GCA_030620005.1 Promethearchaeota archaeon
TTTTTTTTTTTATTCTTATTTTTAAAAGACATAGGACTATATATTAAACCTTATTTAATCTGTTTCTGAATATGGCTGTGAACAATCTCATTTAAGTTATCCATTAATTAAAATCGTTGTTTTTTAATACTTTTTTTCAAAATATATTAGAAAGATCTAAATTGACTAATATTTTTTGAGTAAAATGGATGAAAATAGGGAGACAATTGTAGAAGAGTGTTAGAATATCAAAAAAGTATCCATAAAAAAAGCGTGATAAAAAATTATAAAAATAGACGATATTAAATCCATTTTTAAAGAATTAAATAAAAGAAATGGATTACCAATTGAACGAATTTTAAGTATAATAAAAAATTATAAGGGAAAAGATCAAAATTTTATTACAGAATTAGAAAAAATCTTAAAAGAATTAAAAACAAATGGTTTAACAAGGATCAAATTAACTTTACAAGAGATTAGTAAATTACTTGGTGTTTTTTTTGACAATATTTTATATATGGGCATTTCGATAAGTCAAGAAAATTTAGAAAAACTTGAGCTTTTAATTGGCAGACAAATTGATTATACTATAATAGCTAAAAAAAAACCTTTTTTTGATCATACCGAAGACCGTATTAATATTGATTCTAAATTATTAGATAAGATATACCAAGAAATTGTAAAAGAGAATCCATTAATTAATTTTAAAAAAGATATAAGTAAAAAAATCGGTACCGATATATATCTTACTCTGAAATACTCAATGAGTAAAGAAAGCTTTGCAAAATTACAAAAATTATATGGTAAACCCATTCCTTATAAGATAGGGAATTCTGTTCAAAAAAAAATAAAATTAACTGTTAATGAAGATCTCGTAGAAATGATGGCAATAATACTAGGCGATGGTCAACTTCGAGAAAAACTAAATCCACCAACATACACCGTTGGAATTTCTTTAAACATTGATGACTATGAATATGTAAATTATGTAAGAGATTTAATGATTAAAGTATTTCAATTTCAAGTCAGCGAAAGTTTAGCAAAAAATAGAAAAAACGCAACAGGTGAAGAAAAAGGATTAGTACTTACTGTTTCTGGTCTGTCTTTAATTAGAGAACTTAAAGCCTTGGGACTTACTCCGGGAGATAAAGTAAAAAATCAAGTTGGCATACCTTTATGGTTTTTTGATAGTGATAAATTTAAAATCACTTGCTTAAGAGGATTGATCGATACTGATGGTTGTATCTCTGTCATGAAAAAAAGAAAATCAATGTATATCTCTTTTATTAATGGCTCTAAACCTTTAGTCGAAGGATTTTGGAGATTATGTAATTCATTAAACATTAGATCTTCAAATGTACATGGTCCTTATAAAGTAGTAGATCCTAGATCTGGATATATCTCGCACATGTACAGTGTTGCTATTGGTGCTAAGGAACAAGTTAAAAAATTTCTAGAATTAATTAAACCAAAGAAGTGGGACCTTAGAAAAAAATATATTGGGACTGTATTAATTAGTCTTAGCGATCCTAACAAAAGTGAGTTAATTGAAAGACAAATTAAATTGGATTTCCCAAAAATAACAGATCGTCATTATTCAAAAAAATATGAAGAATATTTAGTGAGTTCATGTCAAAAACAGGGATACACCATTAATAAAACAACGATAAATCGAGTGATTACTGATGCCTTAACAATTCAAGTAAGCCAATATTCCCGCGATTACGCTGAATATTTAAAAAGAACATACGAAATTTATGGAAGATTTCTTGATATTAGAAAAATCATAGATGAGCAAGGAAATATTCCAATACCTGCCCAAATTACGGTTACAAACTATTTGAAAGCTTTGTTTGATGAAAAATCCTATAAAAAATATAAAGATGGATACCAAAAATGGTATGATAATAACACATTTATAAAAACAGAAAATTTTGAAATTGTTTATATAATGTATAAATACAGAGAAGAACTTTGTATAGATATTTGTAGAATTATAAAAAATTTATCTTTTTTCCCTAATGAAACTCAAATTTTAAACCAATTAATATATCTTATTAATAATCAAGATTTAAATGGCAATATTAGTCCTGAATTACTAGAAAAATCAAAAAATCAGAATGATATTATTGATTATGAAAAAATAGATAATTTTCTTGATGAGGTTAAAGTTTTACGATTTGAACGCTTAGCATATCTACTAAATAATCATGAATATAGCCAATTTACAAGAAAATTTTTAATGGAACATGTTAAATTTGTCAGAAAAGTTATAACCTTATCTAATTCTAATAAAAAAATTAATATAACACAATCAGCTGCAGAATACAAATTGCTTAAAGGTCGTCCCAATGTTAGAAAATTGTTAAAAGTTATATTATCTGAAATAAAAAATAATGTTGCTACAGAGAAAAATCAAGAAGTTAATACAAATCCTAATAAAAAAAATCAAAAAAAGAAAAATACAGTAAAAAAAGGAAGAGTCAATAAAGGGGGTGGTGGATATAATTTTGCTCTCAATTATGAAAATTTTTTCGGACCTTATGAAGAGAGCGATTTTGACGACGATGATTCGTTTTTATCACCAAAAGTCAGGGAAACAATTTGATGTCCTCTTATTAGATAAAGAGATTAATGTTGGAGACTTTCAAATTCAAACCAATATTCCCTTTCAGAATTTTGAAGAGGTTAAAGAATGGTTATTAGAGTGGAGAGATTTAATTTTAGAAGCTTTAAAATGATTAAAAATTGACGATTCTGATTGTTGGTTTATTAATTTATTAAGTTAGTTTTAAGAGTTTTAAAATCCAAAGGTCTAAAGATAAAATTATCTTTAGATTTTATGGTGTTTCACAACAGGAAGTTGATGATTTTATGAAAAAAAGAAAAGGATTTAAACATTTGAGAAAAAGTATCCTATAAGAATTAATAATCTATTCTACAAAAAATTAAAAAAAAAATTTTTATTAGTTATTAAAATTTAAATACCTAATTTCTTTCGGTTTGCTTCAATGTGGGCTAGAATGCCGTCAGCAGCTTCAATTGCATCCATTTCGACATGCATTACTCCGCCAGTTAGATCCTTACAGTCTTCTGTTAAAAGCTTGACCAGATTTGGACCACCCGTAACTGTTGGTACTGGATTAACATATGTATAAAGACCAAAAGCTAGGGCAAAAATCGCATCAATCGTCGCCTTCTGCTCCATTGGAACTCACTAATCTTGAATCAATTAGTAATATATTCTGGAGCCGCAGCTGCAACTGGTAAATCTGGAATAGGAACGCCTCCAAGAGCCTCTGAGACAGCTCCAAGTAAATCGGTTAACCTACCCGTATCCGTGCAAGTGCCATAACTTAATACGGGAGGAATGCCTAATTTCTCGCACAACGATTTGAGCCCTGGACCTGCTAGATCTTTCGCTTCATTACTGCAAAGTCCCGCAACTTGTAATCCCGCATTACCGCATCCCATTGATAAAATTAATAGATCTCTTTTAATTAATTCTTTTGTAATGTTTACAGTGTGAACATCTTGACCATTGTCTCTTAGACTTGTACAAGAGACCAATCCCACAATTCCTCTAATTGTGCCGTCTTTAATAGCATCCAGAAGGGGATTGAGACTCCCTCCAAGAGCTTCTAAAATGCTCTCAGTTGAAAACCCTACAATTGATTCACTCATATCTAATCCCGTGATTGGCTCTATAGATTTTCTACGTTCTTTAAAATTATCAATGGCCATTTGTAGCAATTGCGCCGCCTGTTCTTCTGCTTTTTCGGGTTTGTAATCAATTCTTTCGTCAATGCCTTCAAAAACAACAACTTCAGAAACTGGAATTAGTTTGAACTTGTATCTTTCAGCATATTTTGGGTCAATGGGCATGCAACAATTCATATCGCAAACAAACACATCAATACATCCACTTGCTAATATGGCCTCTTGCATGATCCAATTTCCAGTAAATCCATAAAAGACATCATCCATTTCCCATCTTTGTATCATTTCTTGTCCTGTTTCTATATTTGCAATTATTCTTAGCCCTTTTGCGCCAACCGACTTTGCTTTTTCTTGCCAATCCTGCTTTCTTGCTAGTAAAACCATGGCAAATCCTAAGAACGGTTCATGACCATTAGGAACGATGTTTACATAGTCAGGATCTAATACGCCTAAATTAACGCGCATTTTATGTGGTCTTGGGATATTAAACAAAATATCTTGACAAAATTCATTAACGATTTGACTTTGATATGCCATCGCTATTCCTAATCTCATCGCTTTAAACGCTAAACTGGCATAATAACCATCAACATTAGTAAGACAAGAACTTGTTGAAAACATTATTTCACCATGAAGTCCTCCAGGGAAGATATTTAGTTTTTTCCAAACTTCTTTTCTTTCTGGAGGCGCTAATGCTTCAACAATTTTACTTGGTTCGTTAAATGGCCTGTTAAAATCTTCTTTTACAAATTCGCATAAACGAATAGCAATTTCTTTTTCTGATCCCGACGTGTCTAAACCTAACCGTCCAGCAAAACTTCTTAATTTTTGAGGTTCACTTATTTTAAAGGGTGTTTTTCCTTCTACTGTCGCTATTAAGGTTTTAATGGTTGTTTCTGCGTGATAATGATAAGTAGATGACCCCATGACATTCCTCAAGAGCATCATTCGCATTGCCATGCCATCAGCGGTCATTCCACATACTCCTCTTTTATCAATCGAAGCATCTGCGCGACAAGGACCATTTGAACACAAATCACATCGAGCCCCTTTTAGACAAAAAGGGCATCTTTTATCGGGATCTCCACCAAATTCTTGAGCTTCATATCGATCCCAAATATTTGTCATTCCGTCCTTTTTTATTCTTTCATATACTTTTTGTACTGTTTTGTGAAAAGATATTCTTTCTCCTTCCATTATTTTTACCTTTATTTTGTTAATTCTAATCAAACTTCTTTAAGTTGCTCTAGTTTATAAAATTTTTAGTTTTGAATTATAAATACAGATTTATCTAAGAGATACAATTATGAGATTGCGAAATGTAAAGACGAGGTAACGATTGAGGCGTTTAAAGACATCCCTAAATAGCCAAAAAAGCGAAGCAATCCGCAATAAATAGCCTTAAATTTGTTATACATCAAATAAAAAAATTAATTGTTGAAGTTGAATATAGTGTAATATTTTTAAATGTTTAAAATGTTTAAGATCATGCAAAAAAGTATTATACAAGTAATGGAATAAAAGGGACCAATCTCTTTAAAAGATATAGTGATGTGAAGATTAATGAAGAGCATGCCAATTTACAGGTTTAAAATATGCATTTTCGGGGATGGAGGTGTCGGAAAGACCACATTAGTGAATAGATGTCTTACTGGCGTGTTTAAAGACGACATGGTAATGACCTTGGGAATGGAATTTTTCGTCAAAAAGTTAACTATCAGTAACGTCAGGGTATCTCTACAAATATGGGATTTTGCGGGCCAGCGACAATTCAAAGCGCTTCTTCCATCAAACGTTTCCAATGCATCTGGAGGGCTTTTCATGTACGACATTACCCGATATTTGACCGTAAAAAATTTAAACGAATGGATAACGATCTTCAAGAAAAATAATAATGCAATCGGGAAGGTTCCAATTGTACTGGTCGGGGGAAAGTTAGACCTTAAAGAATATAGATCCATCTCTAAAGAGACCGGTTTCGAAATAGCGAAAAAAAACGACTTTTTTAAATTTATTGAATGCTCTAGTGTAACAGGGGAAAATGTGGACGAAATTTTTATAACGCTTGCCCGAGAGATATTGAAAACAAAAGGATTAATCGAATGAACCTCTGATTTTGATAAAAAAGTCTCTTTCAAGGTTTTATCTAATTCGAAGCGTCTTTCGACCTGAAAACTAAATCATGTTAATCAAACTAAACTTGAATCAAGCATCCAACAGGGGGCAATCAAAAAAATAGTTAAAAATAATGCCCAAAATAAAAAACAAAGAATCTATAGGTAGAGAATAAGAAAGACTAACGAAAAAATTTAATGAAATTCATTAATTTCGAAAGTTGAATTAATCATCAGATCTTATTTCCATGCCATCAGGTAAGGTAACGCTAGGAGCAGATATTCCTTCGGCTTTTTTATAGTATTCAAGATTTCTCTCGTCAACTTTTTTCATGTAAGCTTTCAGTTCTGTATCAATGTCTGCAGGCAATTCGTATTCAGTAAAGTTTTCCAGTAAATTTTCGACCATTTCAGTGGCTACAGCTATAATATCCTTGGAACCCTTCTTACGCCATGTTGTACGGCGATCTCTACTGACTAATTTTGGCCTAAACAACTCATCTCCAAAATTTTTCAAAGTATGCTTTTCACCGAGATAATTCACGCCTTTTGCGGTGCTCGTTGCTACTTTCTTTATAACGTCCAATCCAATGGTATTTTCGTTTATCGTGATTCCTTCAAGCGCTCTTTTAACCATTCCCACCAATTCGTTATCAATGGGAAGCAATTCTAAGGCTCCAGCTAAAGTTGCCTCGTAAGTTCCTGCACAAGTTATGAAATTAATACCCGCTTGAGCCGCAAACATTAAGGTTTGAAAACGCTCGAACCCATTCTGGAGGTCAAGGCACTTTGAATCTGTAACTCCCCCGAGTGCTCTGGAAGGAATGTCGTAATACTGTGCTAATTGAGCGATTCCAGCAGTGATAAGCCCCGTTTCTACGGCGCCTATGGCAGAGTTTCCCGACCTCATATCGGTAGTATGTGAAACCGAGCCGTAAAAAACTGGCGCCCCAGGATTGCATACTTGAGCAAGTATTATTCCGCCAAGAATTTCCGCGTTAGTTTGAGTTAAAAGTCCCGCTAATGTAATCGGGGCAGAAATGCCACCAAGCGCTTCCGGTGCAATAATTAGGGGTTGCTTGTATTTCGTGAATATCGCAAGGCCATTTGTCATGATTTTAGGCAAGTGAAGCGGGCTTGTAGGGTTAAAAATACCAAACAATCTAGGTCTTTTAACAAGTTCTTCTTCTCCACCCGCTATAATTGAAGCCATTTTTATCGAATCTTCGCTCGCTACCCTTCCATAACACCCGTGTCCGTAAGGTTTGCGCATGTTTTTTGCCCAATTGTAAATACATACCACGTGAAGCGTGGTATATTTAATGTCTCCTGGCCATAAATCAATTTGAGAACAACTTAAATGCTCTAAACTATCCACTAAGCGCATTGCGCTCACAGTATCCTCGAGTATTGATTTCCTAACACCGCTTTTATTAGATGGATCGTTGATTTTCACGGGAGCTCCTATTGTTGTAAAATGAGTATTGTGAGTATTAATTTCAAAATTATAAGAACCGTCTGAACCGTGTAGTTTGAAAGAACTTGGAGCTTTTTTTATTTGCTCTTTTACAAAAGATTCAGGAAATTTCACAAAATTTGATTCTTGATCGAGCTTCGCACCGTGTTCTTGCAAAAGCTTGCGCGAATCCTCGTCGTCTATTTTAATGCCTATGGTTTCGAACAATTCTAAGGTAGCAGAGTTGATGGTTTCTATTTCGTCTTTCGAGAGAACGGTAATTTTATTCAATTTCATTTCGTTCACATTCTTTAGAAGTTATTTTTAATTATTACGAATAATTTTAGGTTATTTCTCTATAATACTTTCTTATTCTTATTTTTTTTAATATTTCAAGCAAATATTTTTACTCTTATTCTTTTTTCTTTCAATTTCTTATTCTTAATTATTTTACTCTTGACCATTCTTTTTTAACAACTTTTAAAAAATCCATTTTTTTATAAGAAATGTTCCTTGAAATGGTTTAATTCGCGCTCTTCTCCAATTGAAGTTGCTTCCTTATGCCCTGGAAACATAATAAAATTATCTGAAAGCTCGTAATTATTCATGATTTTTTTCCTAATGCTGGAAAAAAGCAAGGATTGACTAGATCCAGGCATATCAGTTCGTCCTATTTCTCTTCGGAAAATTAAATCTCCAGTAAAAATGATGCCGTCAATCTTTTGACCGTTAAACTCTTTAACGTCCTTAGTGTAATAACTTAATGATCCCGGGGAATGACCTGGAGTTGATAAAATGTGTAAATTAATTTGGCCAATCTTAATCAAATCTCCTTCTCCTATCCACTTATCAGCTGGTTTCCGCGCCATGAATCCTAAATCGTGATCTTTTTTGTTATATGCGACAGGAATTTTGAAATGCCGCTTAATATTCCGTGCTCTAATTCCATGATCAAAGTGTGCGTGAGTCAATAAAACAAAGATTGGCTTGCAATCAAGTTGATCGACGCTGTTAATTATAGTTTTAGGTTCTGAACCGGGATCTATAATCACTACTTCCCGCGTTTTTTCAGAACCGAAAATATAACAATTAGTTGCAAAAGGACCTACAATTAGTCTTTTAAAAATCATTATCATGTAATAAAAACTAAGATAAAAGAAAAATTTAGATATTAAATATGAGACTTTATATTTATTTACGATTCACATGGTTCAAAAAGGCTTTTACAACCATGTGGAATTAAGGATCAGGGACAACTGTCAAATGGACATTGCCTTCCTAAAATCGTAGATTTAACGCGCTGAGGTTGGCGCATTATTTGATAATATAAATGTTAACTTGAAAAAATTTGTAGGTTATAAAAAAAAAAAGAAAATTTGTTTTATTCTTCTATCAATAAAGCTTGCATTTCGGCCAATTTAGGTAAAAGTTTGAGATTTTTCACTTTAATTTTGCGAGTTGTTATTTTTTTTACTATATCTCTAGTTGAGAGTTTTCCAGCAGCTATATCATCAAACAATTGTTTTGTAGTTTGCACTAACCCATCCCACCCTAAAACTTTCTTGCTTATATTTTCTTTAGGCTTATTTGCTATCTTTTCAACGGAAACGGTGCCCTTATCAACTATAATTAAAGAAGCGTATTCGTCATCTTTCGGATTTAAAAGAATTTTGAACTGCTCGTCCTTAAATTTCTCTTTAAACTTATCGTTGTTGTTTAACGGCTCAAAAGCTTTTTTAACTAAATCAGCATAATTCTCATCTTCAGACATGTTTATCATTTTTTTCTATTTTTCTGTGCGTGCATTGGTGTTAAAGAATAATTTAAATGTAATTAATTGGAGAGAGTATCATCTTCACAACGTTTTTTTTTTTAACTCTTCCCCTATTTTTCACATTTCAACACATCCTTGTTATTCTTTAATTTTATATTTTAACTTTTTAAGTAATTTAAAAAATATAATATTGAAATAAAATTTTTTCCTTCAAAACCTATTTATTGATTTATCTTGGATCTAATAATAAATTAGAAGACCAGAATTATCTTTTTCTTTGTTTCAAATTGTCAAAAAATATTTAATTTTTAAATAATTTCATTTAATCATGAGTAACTATAAATTTAACCAATTTCAAGGGAGCATAAACACTGATACAATACGTTATATCGCAGACCCGCAACTCAGAAACATCGTTAACGTGTCAATTGCGTTGGCCAGACCTTTACTTGTTAAAGGAGAACCTGGAAATAAATTTTAAAGCGTTAAAATTTACCAGAACGGGTAAGACCATGCTTGCTCACGCGATTGCGGAATCTTTAAATAAAAGATTGCTCGTTTGGAATATAAAAAGTACCACTGAAGCGATTGATGGGTATTACATGTATGACACCGTCCAAAGGCTAAGTTTGAGATAATAATAATTTCAAAGGCTACATGATAGTCGCTTCGGGAGTGAAGATCGAGATGTTAACAGTATTCACGATTACATAATGCTCGGTCCTTTAGGAGAGGCTTTTACCTCCGATGAGCAAGTAGTGCTCTTGTTAGATGAGATCGATAAAGCAGATTGAAATAGACTTTTATTTCAAGCTTAAATATCGAATTTCCGAACGATCTCCTTCAAGAACTCGATGTAATGGAGTTTTACATCAAAGAAACCAGAGAATTTGTAAAAGCAAAAACTAGACCCATAGTAATCATCACATCAAATAACGAAAAAGAGCTTCCAGACGCGTTTTTGCGAAGATGCGTGTTTCACTGGATAGAATTTCCATCAAGAGATTTCATGGTCGATATATGCAATCTACATTATCCTGATTTAAAAAAGAACCTTCTTGATCAGTGTTTAAAACATTTCTACGCGCTTAGAACTATTACAAAACTTAGAAAAATGCCTTCTACTTCAGAACTTCTTGACTGGATCGGAGTATTGCTAAAGAGTGGGATAACACTTGAGGAATTAAGGAAAGGCGTGCCATTTCTTGGAGTTCTCATCAAGAAAGAGAAAGATTTTGAGATTGCCCTTGAAAAAGTAAAATTTCCAACCTAATTCTTTAATTTTTTTTTATTTTATTTTAGAGCATAAAAATGTTTGTAGATTTTTTTTATTTCTTAAAGGAGCGATTACCGGTATCGATAACAGAATATTTAACCCTGCTTGAAGCTTTAGGGAAGGGCCTTATTAATAACATGGTAGATTTTTATTACATCTCTCGAAGCATCTTATGCAAGAACGAACATCTTTTTGACATTTTTGATTGTAGTTTTGGTACTTTTTTCGAAGAGGCATCAATTAAATTTCCGGTAGATATAAGACAAGAAATCTGGAATTGGTTACAAAAAGACGTGAACGTACTATACCTCTTACAAGAAGTTAAAGAGATGTTTGAAGATTTTGATTTAGAAGCGTTGGAAAGACAATTAGAACAATTATTAAAAGAACAGGATAAAGAGCACGACTTCGGAAATAAATGGATTGGGACCCAAGGACAATCGCCATTCGGACACTCTGGACAAAATACCATAGGATTCAGGTTAGGTAACGATTCAGGCATGCGCAGGGCGATAAGGATTGCTCAAAAACGAATATTTAAAGATTACAGGAAGGATGTCGTCTTAGACACCAGGCAGGTCAAGATAGCTCTAAAACGACTTCGAAGATTAGACGATATTGGCAATAGGTGCGAACTAAATCTTAAAAAAACAATTGCCGAAACCAGCAAGAATGGCGGTGAAATTGAATTGGTTTTCGAAAAAAAGAAAAAGAACAACTTGAAACTCTTACTTTTAATGGATGTGGGAGGAACGATGGACCCGTATGTTCATAGGGTAAATCTTTTATTTTCTGCCGCCAATAACATGTCGCATTGGAAAGATTTTAAATACTTTTACTTCCACAATTGCATATATAATTTTTTATACGATAATGCTCGACGAAATCCAAAAAACGCGCTAGAATTTAACGATTTCCTGAAAAAATACGATAGTTCGTATCGCGTGGTAATTGTAGGCGACCAAACAATGCATCGCAGCGAATTAAAAAGACCTTACGGTGCGATTTATGACGGAGCAACCAATAAAAAGCCCGGAATTTATTATTTGGAAAGAATTGCCGATCATTTCAAGAAAAACGTGGTTTGGTTAAGTCCTGAGGCCGATCTATATAACTGGTCAACATGGACGCAATTAATTATAGCACGAATCTTGCCAACTTACCCTTTATCAATTGAAGGGATCGAAAAAGCCATGGACTATTTAAGAGTAAGAGGAAAAAATCAATTTACAACAGTGGACATGTTAAAAGGAGTGCCATTAGCGCTATATTGAAGAATGTTCAAATATTTAGACTCGTGTACGATCAAATCAATTTGGCAGATTTTATTCCAAACTCTTGATCAACCATTATAACATCATCAGAGACTTGAGCAAAATAATAATAATAATATAAACGAAAAATTGAGCAACATATTAATTAAATCCACCAAAAAACTAATATTTATACTTTAATTTTATATTACTAGAAAGAATTAAAGTTTTCAAGACTGAATATCATGTTCGTAGAATTCTTCTATTACCTTAAAGAGCGCTTGCCAGTATCGATTACAGAATACATGACGTTAATTCAAGCCTTAGATAAAGGTCTCATTCATAACATGGTGGAGTTTTATTACATCTCTCGAAGCATATTATGTAAGAACGAACACCACTTCGACATATACGATATCAGCTTCGCTAATTTCTTCAAAAACGCCTCGCTTAAGTTTCCCGAAGATATCAAGCAAGAAATATGGGACTGGCTGCAAAAAGCCGTGGATTTACCAGAACTGCAAACGGAATTTCAAGATTTATTAAACTCCTTCGATATAGAGGATTTACAAAGGCAATTCGAAGAATTAATGGCTAGACAGGACGAGGACCACGACACGGGCGATCATTGGATTGGAACGCAAGGTACATCGCGATTTGGACATTCTGGCCAAAATCCAATGGGCATGAGGGTTGGTGGCACTGGCGGGATGCGAATGGCCATACAAATTGCCCAAAAGCGAATCTTTCAAGACTATAGAAAGGATGTGGTCTTGGACACGAGGCAAATTAAAGTTGCCCTAAAAAAGTTAAAAAAGCTCGACGAGATTGGCAAGCAAGACGAACTAAATATCGATAAAACCATTGACGAAACCGCTAAAAACGGTGGAGATATCGATTTGGTGTTCGAAAAACGCAGAAAAAACAACGTGAAACTCCTCCTCTTGATGGATGTCGGCGGTTCAATGACGCCCTACGCACACTTGGTTAATCTCCTTTTTTCCGCCGCAAATCAGCTGTCTCACTTCAAAGATTTTAAATACTATTACTTCCACAATTGCATTTACGAGTCCTTGTATTTTAATGCTCAACGGAATCTGGAAGAATCTATGGAATTTTCCGAACTTTTGAAAAAATATGACAGCTCTTACAAGGTTATTTTGGTCATGGACCAGGCCATGGCAAGTTTTGAATTGACAGAAAGGTATGGAAGCATTTACTATTACCATAGGAACGATATGCCGGGGATCTATTACATGAGAGAACTTGTTAATCATTTTAAAAATAATGTCGTGTGCTTGAATCCAGAAATTATACGCATTGACTGGCAACCGTGGACGAGGAAAATATTATCTTCATTTATTCCCACATTTAATTTAACTATAGAAGGTATCGAAGAAGCGGTTAAATATCTGAGAAAAGGCGGAAAAAACATGTATACAACCGTAGAACAACTAAAAGGATTAAAGTATTAAAGATTTTCCTCATATTAATTAAAATTCAATTTTCTCGATATTTGCTAATTTTTCAATAATTATTTTTCCAAGATGTATGTATATCAACAAATTCGAAACCCATGTTTAAATAAAAGTTTCTTGTTTAATCAATAAATCAAACAATTTTTATAGGAATTAAACCATTCCAGACGACTTTATATCCGATTAACTATTACGATATAATAGTTATATTTGTGAATGCGATGCCCTATATTGCGAAAAGTGTGCTAAGACATTAGAAGACTTAGAAAACGCGTGTTGGGTCTGCGATACGCCGTTCAACGAATCCAAACCCTCCAGACCGTACAAAGAGGAGGAAAAAAAAATAAAAGATGAAATAGTGGTGGAAGAAGGCGTTCCGAAAAAAGGTGGAGGCGACGCGAAATGACGGAAGTACAAAATTATAAAGTATATTTTAATAAAAATATATAAAGAGTAAAAAGAGGGTATATGCAAATGTCAGTGCTGACGAAACGATCGGATCGTGATTTGCCTCTAATAATAGATTTCTGCTATTTCACCAGTCGAAAAAAATAAACACACCTTTATTTCCATCGATAAAAGATTTTACTTGAGAAATAATTTTAAAGTTAATAAAAAGCAAAACGATATTGAATAATATATCAGTTAAAATAGCGTCCAGATTTGTAAAGAAATTCTGAAACTATGAGCAACCCTAGAAAAGTCTGATCTTTAATCAACAATAAAGAATTAGAAATATTTTTTTAAGTGTTCATAACCTTCTAGTAAATCTTCTTTATCAATGTTAGATTTTATTCCCAAATCCATGACTAAGTCCATGAATTCTGATAAAGGAAGATTTGCGAGATAAGCTGCTTTACCAATAGAATATCTTCCATTAGCATAGCCCTTTATTGCTAAATAAATGCTTCCATTATTAATCAAATCTCTAATTATATCTGATTGCTCTTCTTTTTTTTCTTCTGAATATCTTTTAATAACTTCTTCTAAACTTTTATTAATTCTTACAGAAATAACTTTACCCATTTTTTTTCCCTCCATTTTCTATCCTATTTTTCAAATCTATTATCAAATCCTCTTTATACCATCCAAATTCTTTTAACTTTTCAAATTTCAGTAATATTTTTTCTTTTGATATCTTTTTTTTTTCATAACAACGAATCAAGAAAATTGGTGTAGTAAAATATCTTATATTTAAGATCTTGCAAGTTTTTAAAGTTCTAAAATCATCAGTTCCAAATAAATCTGCCTTTTTTTCTAAGTAAAATGCTAAAGCTTCCGCTTCTCCGTCATGAATATTGAAATTGTTTGAAAGGTTCTCTTTTTCATTGAAATTTTTCAATTCTTCGAATACTATTTTTCCCTCCTTTATCTTATTTTCAATTGAAAAGGCATCAATTTTTTTTAATTTTTTTCCTCGCTCAACAGACTCAATATAAACCGCTCGAGGAATGTATATAGTTCCAAAGACATCTATTAATAAATCCAACATCTCAAGTTTTGATATAAGTATTAAAATTGAAGAATCGCAAACAACAATAGGCATCTTATCTTATAATGAAGTATACATTTTTAAAATTTTGTATACAATTAAAAGGATGGAATTATTAAATTTAATTATACTTTCTATAAGAAAAATAAGCTTTTAATCTTGCATTTATTTGTCCTAAATGCGATACATTGTATTGCGAAAAATGTGCACGAACATTGGGCGATTTAGAAAACGCCTGCTGGGTCTGCGATGCGCCATTCGACGAGTCCAAGCCCTCCAAACCATACGATAAGGAGAAGGAAGAAGAGATTGTGGTGGAGAAAGAGAGCGTTCCAAGTAAGGTTGGAGGCGACGAGAAATGACGGAGAAAAACAAAACCGAGACAGCCAAGTTAATAAAAAGCGAAATGATATTGACTGATATATTTATAAATCTGAAGAATGCTAGTATAATTTTAATTCACCCATGTCTGATTTTTTCCATTTACGTCCAGAGCGATTAGTAATGTCCCCCCATATTTCCTTAGATTCCTTTTCATTTAAGTTCCACGCTCCAAATGATTTTTCAAAGTTAATTTTTTGGACTCTTAATAATCTTAAGAATAATTCGGAGAAGCTCTCATTCTTTTGTTTGATTTTCATTAATTTGTTATAAACTTCCTCAGTAATACTAATATTTTTTGAAGTCATGTGTATACACATATACATGCACATATTAAATAATTACTTTTTTTTCTAGATTTTTATCTATTTTTATTTCAACATTTTCATTTACTATTCCAAAAAATGCTAAATGACTTCTCTTCCTAAAGAGAAGTGGATTTCTTTTCCATGTTAAAATTTCTTTAATACTTGTATTACTTTTGAATTAATTAATAGAAGAAATTTAATAAAACAAGACAGCTATTAAAATAATAAATTATCAATTTAAACTCAACATCAACTGATTGGAGAAATTTAAAATGAAGTTTAGAAAAATGGGATCCCTCAAGTGGGAAGCATCTGCTTTAGGTTTTGGGGCAATGCGATTGCCAGTGGACAAAAAATTTAGAATTATTGAAGAAGAAGCAATTAAAATGATTCGATATGCGATTGATAACGGGGTAAATTATGTTGATACGGCGTATCCGTATCATGACGGAGAGAGCGAAGTGTTAGTGGGAAAAGCGTTAAAGGACGGTTATCGTGAAAAAGTATACCTCGCCACAAAATTACCGACATGGTTAGTTAAAAACACGGAAGATTTTGATACGTACCTTGCCCAACAGATTGAAAGATTGCAAACAAATCCTGATCTGTATTTATTCCATGGCATGAAGAAGAATCGATTTGAAAAAGTCAAGAAACTAAATTTAATTAACAAAATGGAAGAAGCAAGAGCTAATGGATTAATTAAATACATTGGTTTTTCATTTCACGATAGTTTTGAAGTCTTTAAAGAAGTAATTGATTATTATCAATGGGATTGCTGTCAGATCCAACACAATTATCTCGATATTGATTTTCAAGCTGGTACAAAAGGATTAAAACATGCTGCAAGTAAAAATATTGCAGTTATAATCATGGAACCGATTCGCGGAGGAAAATTAGCTATTCCACAGCATAAATTAGATACAAAACCAGAAATTAAGAAAGTTCTTGAGAATTCGAGTGTTAAACGAAGCATGCCAGATTGGGCGTTACAATTCCTCTGGAATCAACCCGAAGTTTCGGTTGTTCTAAGCGGAATGAGCACCCTGCAACACGTGGTTGAAAATCTAGAATCTGCGAATAATTCAGGAATTAATATCTTAACTGAGGATGAATTACAAACCATTTCTCAATTGCGGGAAGCGTATAATAAATATTTGCTCGTACCTTGTACGAATTGTGGATATTGCATGCCCTGTCCAAATGGAGTTGCCATTCCCAATGTTCTTGGATTGATAAACGAAGTAGCATATTGGGGTGAAAGAGGAAAACTCAGGATTGCCTTTTTTTACAATAGAATGGTAAAAACACAGGAGGAATTAGAAAAAAAGAAGGCGGATGGAGATGAAATTGAAGGAGCAGCCTCTCTTTGCATTCAATGTGGAGAATGTTTAGATAAATGCCCCCAACAAATAGAAATCCCAGATTTCATTGAAAAAGCAAACGCAATTTTTAAAGAAAATAAAAAAGTCTCTGATGTACTATAAATATTAAAAAAACCTCTGTTAATCTTATCTCCGACATCAAAATTCAATTAATTGTTAATATATAAATATAAGTTCTGTTTTGCAATAATCATATTACCAAAACTCATATTTATAAAAAGCGAAAAAGGAGAGATTTTAATGAACGATAGTGTAATTGGAACGCCCTCAACAGAAGATCGATTTAAAGCACTTTTTAAAAACCTTCCTACTCCTACCTACATTTGGCAAAAGGCTCAAAACGACTTAATTCTAACAGATTATAACATGGCAGCCGAAGAAATAACAGAAGGTCGAATTAAAGATTTTTTAGAAATTAAGGCTTCAGACATGTATAGAGATAATCCAGAATTTCTAAAAGATTTAAGTCGCTGTGCCAATGAGCAAGTTAATATTATCAAGGAAATGGAATACACCATGATAACTACAGATGATAGGAAACATTTTTCCGTGAAGTATTGCAATATTCCACCTGATTTAGTTGTAATTCATATGGATGACATTACCGAGCGTAAACAGTCGGAAAAAGAATTATTAGACATTAAAGATTTCCACACCAGTATTTTAGATGGGATCATTAATGGGATTTGGGTAACCAATAAAGACGATTTGATCTATTACACTAATAAAGGAATGGAAAAAATTGCAGGCGTGCCCGCTAATCAAATCGTTGGTGCACATGTACTAAATGATTTTTCTGAAAGCACACTGAAATACTTCAGACCTTATTATCTTAAGGCGAGAGAAACATTAGAAACTGTTTTTTACACCGCAGTTCCGGTTATAACACCAGTTAATAGACAAAGTTTTCAATCAGGATGGCTCATCCCCAGAATTAAAAAGGGTAAATATGATGGTATCATTTGCATTGTTGATGATGTCACAGAACGCAAGGAGATGGAGCAAAAATTAAAAGAATCCGAAGAGAATTTAATCAAAATTGAAGAAAGAACTAAAGAGTTAAAAGATTCGGAACAACAATACCGGATGATACTCAACTCAATAAACATTCCTCTTCACATCGTTGATAAAGATTTGAGATTAGTTCTGATAAATCCAGCATTTAAAAAATGGATTGAAGAATTAGGAATAAATACAGAAATTTTTGGTAAAAAGATATCTGAAGCATTTCCTATCGCATTTGATAGTCTTTTAAAAGAATATCAGCAGGTCCTTGCCAACGGTCAAGCCCTCCAGACATCCGAAAGCACCATGGTAAATAATGTAGAATTTTTTACTGAAGCAACAAAGATTCCAATTATAAGTGAGGGAGAAGTCATTCAAATCATCACGATTATTCGAGATATTACCGAACGCAAGGAGGCAGAACAAAAATTGAAAGAATCCGAAGAAAAATACAGAAATCTCTATAACAATGCCGAAGTCGGCTTACTGCAGACCAAGGTTAGCGAAGGGAAAATTTTAGCAAGCAACCAAAAATGTGCTGAAATGGCTGGTTATGATAATATTGATCAATTCAAGAAGGAGTTTATCGTCTCAGAGCATTATGTTGATCCAAGTGTTCGAACCAAAATGATTGACGAACTTAAGAGAAAGGGGCGTATAGAGAACTTTGAGGCCGAAATTACTGATCGATTTGGCGATCCCCATTGGTGGAGTTATTCAGCACAGCTATATCCAGAAAAAAGTTTTCTTGAGGGCGTTATAATTGACATTTCTGACAAAAAAGAAGCAGAATTAAAATTAAAAACATCCGAATACGATCTTAAGGAAAGAGTTAATGAATTAAACTGTTTATATGAATTATCAAAGCTTTTTGAGAAATCTGGCATTTCAACTGAAGAAAAAATCCAAAAAACTCTCGAATTAATTCCACCTGCGTTTCAATTCCCGGATATTACATGTGTAATGATTAAGATTAACGATAAAGAATTTCACACGGATAATTTTATAGAAACCAAATGGAATTTATCCATAAATTTTAAAATTAACGAACATGTAGCGGCAATTAAGGTTTTTTATTTAATAGATAAACTGTTTCTTAGGGAAGAAGTAGATTTCCTTGTAGATATGGGCGAAAGATTAAAGAATTTCTTAGAAAAGAGAGAGTACGAAAAAAAATTGGAAGAACAAAATGTAGAATTGGGGCATTTAAACGAGTTAAAGTCTGAATTTTTACGAAGAGCTTCTCACGAGTTGAAGACACCCTTGATTTCAATTAAAGGGTTCGCTATTCTCTTATTGAAACTACACCGTGAAGAACTTAGCGGCGATGCAATTTCGATGTTAGAAGAAATCGAACAAGGTTGCTCGAGACTTGAGGACATAATCATAAGTATCATCGAAAGTTCTAAATTAGAATCGAGCAAGGTAGATTTGCGCGTTTCAAGGGAAGACTTGTCGTTTCTCATTAAATTCTGCGTGAAAGAATTGCAAGGATTAGCCGACACGAGAAATCATTCGATTAATTTAGAAATAATAGAAAATATTAATACTAATTTTAATAAGGAGCAGATGTATGAAGTCATTACAAATTTGATGAGTAATGCGATCAAATATACGCCTCCAGGCGGAGAGGTTACCGTTAAAACCGAAATAAAAGAGCAAGATATTATCGTATCAATAAAAGATACCGGAATCGGTTTCACGGAGGAAGAAAAAAAAAGAATTTTCCAACAATTCGGAAAAATAGAGCGGTACGGTCAAGGGCTCGATATTGGAATTGATGGGACAGGATTGGGGCTCCACTTCTCGAAAAAGATCGTGGAATTGCACGGCGGAAAGATTTGGATGGAATCGGAAGGGAGATATAAGGGCTCCACGTTTTATTTTTCCCTTCCAATGATAAAAAACTGAAATAATTATTATAGAAATAATTATTTATTTTTTAGAAATTTATATTCAATAATATTGAATACATCAAGAGAAATATTAGGTTTTGATAAAAAACATTGTTTTTGATTTGGGAAATGTATTGTTAAGTTTCAACCCGGAAGAATTCCTATTAGGATACACGGACGACTTGGAACGAATCAATAAATTTGTTTCTAAGGTTCCTCGTAATAAAACATGGTTTCAATTGGATCGAGGGGCATTTTCCATGGAAGAAGTTAAAGAAATCTTCTTCAATAGATACCCTGAAGAAAAGGACTTACTCGTCCCGTTTTTCGACCATTGGATGTCAATGTTAACGCCAATTGAAGAAAATGTTCGTATATTGAAAGAATTAAAGCACGACGGGTATAATATTTATATCTTATCAAATTTTATTAAAGAAGCGTTTGAACACGTTAAAGCTAATATTGATTTTTTCTCTCTCTTGGATGGTCAAGTTATTTCAGGGGAAGAAAAGGTCATGAAACCGGAGGTAGCGATTTACAAAATCTTGTTACGCAGGTATAATCTAACACCAGAAGAATGCGTTTTTATAGACGATATTTTCGGCTTTTTAAAGCCGGCAAGAAAACTTGGCATTAACACTATTTTATTCCGTCGAAATACAGATTTACGGGCCGAATTGAGAAAATATGATGTTAGGATATAGTTTAATTTTAAAACATATCAATTTTAAATACATTACATTAAAAAAAATTATGGACTTAGAACACGGCAGGATTCTCAAGCACTTCGCTTGCTATTATTTTGTAGATTTCTCTTCTCTCGGATTCCTCAATATCGCCGTTTTTTTCGAGAACTTCATCCAAATAAATGTCTTCTCTTTCTTCGTTCTTCTTAACTTTTTCTAACTCCATTAATAGTCATAACTATTTAGGAACTATATAAATTTGGATAATAAAATATTAATAATTTAATAATTCTACTTATTTAGAATATCCATTTTATGAATAATAAATTGTCTTACATTCCTTCTTGGACATATCTCATTATTTCTTCTTTCGTCATTCCGCCTAGACCCAAATCTTCAAGAGTTCTTCCTTTCCAGAAGTCCATTTCGCATATGGCTGCGCCTAAATTTATTATAGAGTCCATGATAGGTGTAGGAACATTAACTAATTTTCCTAGTTGAGAACGCTGTACTAATCCATAAGGAAGATCTTCTGTAATGTATCTATTGTAAATGTGAGATGGACCTTTCATGCTTGCTACGATTCCACCTTTATCGAAAGGAGCAAAAAAATCCACACACATTATAGAGCATGGATTCCTAAACTGTTCATCTTCGAACTCCCTCATGTTAAATCCGAATGCTCTAGCGACAGCGAGAGTTTCGTCATAAACCTTCTTAATGATTCTTGCAGGAGTTTCCGTAATCCCTTCTCTATATAGATAAAAATCTCCATTGGAGTATTGAATGCGGCCGATATTTAGTAGAGTACCTGGAGGATGAACCGTTGGGTTTGGATTACTGAAAGAAACTGATAAAATGTTATCAATTGGTTCTACAATTGGAAATGCTTCTTTTACTACTTTTATGACTTTTTCCGTTTCTTTAGCTGGAAACGCTGATAAAAGGACTTTTTTCGCTTTTACAAATAAATCCAATTTTGACGGACCAATGAGTCTCGTTCCATAAGGTAAAGTATTGGTCTCTGCAACGATAACCTTTTTATTAGGGGCCTCCTCCTTGAGTCGCTTTGCCAATCGAAGGGCACCACCATCACCAGCAATTATGACGATAATGTGTCCATCCCTAAGGAGTGGAATGATGCTATCAAAAAAAGTTTCATGGGCCATTGCCGGGATAACAATAAAAATTAAATCCGCCTCGTCTAAAGCTTCTTTAAAATCTATTGTGGCTTTATAAATTTTAGCCTTGTCTTCAATAAGTCCGGTTAATTCTATTTCACCTCGTTCTAATGTGGACTTAAAAGATTCGGCAAAATTTGGGTGTTCGCATAATATTGCATCAAATCCCCTTAAGGTCAAATCTATTGCCATCGTGTGTCCACCATGGCCACCGCCTAAAATCGAAATGGGTTTATCCAAAATTATTAATCCTCTGATTTTATTCTCATTCTTGTTTTTTATAATAATTAAATTAAGTCTATCGTTGAATTATACTTGTTTTAATAAAAATGTATTCATGTTAGACGCCTTAATATTTTTCCAGGAGCTTTTTTCTTTTGCTTGCCATCAAACACAACGACAATCCCGTTTACAATTACATGTTGAATGCCTTCAGGAAGTTGATAAGGATTTTCGTAAGTGGCCTTGTCGTTAACGGTCTCCGGATTAAATATCACGATATCTGCCCAACTTCCTTCTAATAACAGACCTCTATCTTGTAATCCAAGTCGTTGTGCTGGAAAAGAGGTCATTTTGCGAATAGCTTGTTCCAATGTCATGAGCTTTTCCTCCCGAACATACTTTCCAAGAACTCTAGGATATGTTCCGAAACATCTGGGATGAAATGCTCCAACACTAAATGACGCGGGAATTCCAAATCCATCGGTTCCAACCATCTGATAACGGCTTGTCATGATTCTTCGGATGTCTTCTTCTCCCATGCTTTCAATTGTTATCATAACTCCTAATTCATTTTCAATTAATAATTTGAAGTAAGTTTCCCACTCATCAGATAAACCCTTGATTTTTGTGATTTCAGTTATATTTTTTCCTGCGACATCCTTCCACTTTTCCGAACTAACGGATGCGATATACATGTTTTTAAATCCCTCGTCTCGAATCCAGTTTTCCCAGCCCTCTATGCCCTCTCTAACATCCTTTTTTATGCGTTCTTGATTCTCTGGATTCTTTATGCGTCCCATAATTTCTTTGTTTTCGCCCTCACGGACCCAAGGAGGGAGGGATGTAACAAGTCCAGACATTCCACGATTATATGGATATTGATCGCAAGTAACACTAACGCCGCGCTCGTTAGCTTCTTCCATTAACCGTGTAGTTTCCCTGCTAGTACCCCAATAAGGTTCGCCGGAGACTTTATGATGAGCGATTTGCCCTCCAGCACATCCAGATTTCTCAACAATCTCAATAACTTCTTTAACAGCGTCTACAACCGTTTCGCCTTCACCTCGAATATGAGAAAAGTATAATCCATCATGCTCTGCTACTGTTTTAGTTAATTCGATAAGTTCATCCGTTTTTGAAAAAACTTGGGGTGCATAAATCAATCCCGTGCTCATGCCAAATACTCCTGCTTCCATGGCTTCTCTCAAGTAATTTTTCATGCTTTCGAGCTCTTCAGGTGTAGCGGGTCGGTCTTCTTTCCCTTGACCCCCTGCGAAACGCAAGTTGTTATATCCTACAAAAAAGATTAAATTCGCGGAATTCCGTTTCTTCTCGTTGTAATCTAAATATTCGGCGAACGTGTGATAAGGATAATCAAATTGTCCAAGAACTGGATCCAATCCGCTCATCGCTTTTTTGAATTCTTCTTCTTTTCCCTCAGGTATAGGCGCCATTCCATCCCCGCACATCCCTACTACGCTCGTAGTGACTCCTTGACATACAGTGGATTCCTGGTTTCTACTAATAGGCAATATATAATCTGTATGGGAGTGAATATCTATAAATCCTGGACAGACAATTGAGCCTTCTGCATTAATTTCCTTTTTAGCATCTTCTGTAATTTTAGGCCTTATCTTCACGATCTTTCCATCTTTAACTCCTATATCGGCTTTATACCATGGATTGCCCGCTCCATTAATAATCTTGCCATTTTTGATTAAAATGTCATAAATCATTTTAGAAAACACTTAATTTTTTATTCTTTAAATTGTATAAGATGGTATTTTTAAATCTATAAAAATTTTTACTTGTTTTAAAAAAAACCATGAATTCATTTTAAGTAGGACGCCTTAATACTTTTCCAGGTCGTTTTTTAAGCTGCTTATTATCCTTTATTACAAGCATACCATTAACAAACACGTGAGATATGCCTTCTGGGTATTGGTGTGGTTCCGTGAAAGTTGCTTTATCGATGATTGTATTAGGATCGAAAAGCACGATATCTGCCCAATTTCCTTCCCTTAACAATCCTCTATCTCTTAGCCCTAAGCGTTGAGCTGGAAAAGAAGTCATTCTACGAATTGCATCTTCCAGAGTTAAAAGTCCCTCTTCGCGAACATATTTTCCTAAGATTCGAGGATAAGTCCCGTAAAAGTGAGGGTGAACAACTCCTAGTTGAGGAATATTTGGGATTCCAGCGCCGTCAGTTCCAACCATGTGATACCGGCTAGTCATTATTCGACGAATGTCTTCTTCGCCCATGCTTTGAATAGTAATTGCAACCTCACACTTTCCATCAACTAACAAGTCGAAAAAAGTTTCCCAGTCGTCTTTTTTACCTTTAATCCTTGTAATTTCTGATATACTCTTACCTTCAATATCTTTCCATTCTTTCGCTTTAATCATTGATATGTAGATACTTTCAAATCCACTTTCTTTAATCCAACTTTCATAACCTTTGATGCCAGTTTCAATGTCTTTCTTAATTCGTTTTCGATCTTCATCATTATTTAAGCGCTCTAAGACTTTATTAACGCCTCCCTCTCGCGCCCAAGGTGGGAGTGTCGTGACAAGTCCAGACATTCCACGATTGTAGGGATACTGATCAAAAGTAACATTAATACCACGAGCGTTCGCTTCTTCGATAAGACGCAGCGAATCCTTGGAGGCACCCCAAAAATTTTTCCCTGCAACTTTGTGATGGGCCATCTGTCCTCCTATACAGCCAGATTTCTCGACAATTTCAATAAATTCCTTGACAGATTCAATTAATGTTTCTCCTTCGCTTCGAATGTGTGAGAAATAGAGACCATTGTATTTTGCCACGACTTTTGCCAACTCAATAAGCTCATCGGTTTTTGAAAACAATTGTGGAGCGTAAATCAACCCCGTACTCATTCCAAAAGCGCCTGATTCCATGGCTTCTGAAATATAATCCTTCATACTTTCAAGCTCTTCAGAGGTTGGTAGACGGTTTTCAAACCCAGCACCCCCGGCAACCCTTATGTTTTCGTATCCAACAACGCAAACACTATTGGCGGCACACTTTCTTTTTTCTATTTCTGCCATGTACTCTCCAAATGTTCTCCACGAGATATCTAAATCAAAATCTTCTGGTATGAATCCGCTGAAAATCTTCCTAAAATCTTCCATTCTTTCGTCAGTTACAGGAGCAAGGCTTTGTCCGCACATGCCGAGAATGTTTGTTGTTATTCCTTGATGAATGGTTGATTCCACTTTATAAGTCGTCGGAGGAGCCATGGGCATGGCAAAATCAGTATGGGAGTGAATGTCAATGAATCCTGGACAAACAATTAATCCCATAGCATTAATTTCCTTTTTAGCGTCTCCACGCAATTTTGATCTTATCTTCAAGATCTTTCCGTCTTTAACTCCAATATCAGCGCGATACCAAGGATTTCCGGCACCATTAACAATCTTACCGTTCTTAATTAAAATATCATAAATCATTTTAGAATACACTTAATTTTTTATTCTTTAAATTATATAAGTTAATCTTTAGAATATTTAGAATTTTAAAAAATTAAGCCATCTTAAAACTTAGTCAAAAGTTGTTTTCTCACTTGATATTCTATTATTTCGAAGGTATTTCTTGTAATATTTCATTCCTTTAATGGTATGAGCTAATTTCTTAAGATATCTATAGTTTAGAACAACCGTGAGAGCAATAAGGAGGATATTTAATAAAAGTAAAGCAGGATTAAGAAAAACTAATATGTAGAATATGGGTAAATAAAACGCTGAAAGGAAGAAATAAAGATACGTATATGCTCTTTTTTTTGCTGAATGGATAAAGTTATTATTTTCTAAAGAAGCATAGCAACCACAACAAATGAGTGGCATATGAATCTTATACTTTCCTTCGAAATACAATTTATAGATCACCGTTAGCATCCTATCTATTCGATTTCCACACAGTTTACACGAATATTTTTTTGCTTTAACCCGATCAACCTCAATCTTATCAATAGTTTCCGTAGGGAAATAACAGTCGTCGTCCTTGTAATGAGAACAGGTTTTACAAGTCAATAACGTTTCCATTTCTTTTTCTTGATGAGTAGTTTTGTTTGGCATTATAAACCAGGCGTAATTTGTATGACGCTGGCAAATCACGCGCCCTTTCTCATCAATTTCAAATTGGGGTTCTATAAAGTAATTTTCCATTTATCGATTATAAGATATTTTTACGTCAAAATAAATTTAAGCTTTTTAAAGTATAAAAAAAATTATAAAATAAAATAATTAGAATTTAATTAAAATTCAATTTATTTGGGTTAAAAAACCTATTAGTATGAATTACCATCGGTGGTCAAATCTTTCGGCAAAACCAAATAAGCGATCTACATGAATTTTCTCGCCGTTGTCTAGAATCACATTACCACTAAAGTATCCAAAAACTTGGTGTCCGGTGTTTTTTAAAATTAAAACATTCAAATTCTCGCGACTATCGAATACTGGATCAAGCGTCATCTCAAAACGACCATCACTACTCGTGAATTTCCAAGGCTTCATGACATCCTTTTTATCCATGTGAAAAGTGACGTGCTCGATTTTATGACCCTTGTTATTTAAAAAGAGCATGTTTTTGCTTGCAACTGAATCAATCCCAAACCCGTAATCAATGTTAAACCCAAGCATTTTACCATTAACTTTCCCATATGCTGCTCCCCAATACCACAAAGTTTTATATGGAAATACCCCTCTACTCCAATCAATTATACCATAACTGGAGTTTTTGTCTGAAAATTCGTATTTTTCACTTCCAAAAGTAAACGAGCCATTTGCGGTCATGCCTACGATTTTTTGAGCGAAAACAAAATGTTTTTTCTTTTTAAAAGGAACCACATTAACAATAGTATCTTGATTTTTTGAAATCCTGAGCGTAATTTTTCCCTGAATCCCTTTCCCCTTATCAAACTTTGGATAGTCAAATGTCAATATTCGATTATTGTCCTTTATTTCAAAAGATATATTCATTCCTTTTTTAGAAAAGAAAACATCTCCAGAATTAGAATTAGGCGGCATGTTTAGAGAGCCTTTAGTAAACAACATGTTTCCTTGGGCAGCTTTCTTTACTTTATTTTTAAAATCTAAAAAAGATATCGTTCCCATCCCAAAGTACCCTACATCTGCAATAATTAAGACCAAAGCAAATTCTTCATTAATCATTTCGTAGCAGTCCCAGTCTTTTATTCTCAATTTACCGGCTTTTACACGTTCGATGTTTCGATTCAGAATCATTTTTCGCGCCCATCCTACTTGTTTTAAATTCCCTTTTTCGTCAAATAAATCTGATGGTTCGGTAATTTCGTTTTGTTTACTCATTTTTTAACTTTCCTCACTTTTTTCATTTCTTATTTTACCATCGCCAATAAATATCTTCAGCGTGGCCAAGCATTTCTTTAATCTGAATTTTTTCGCCATTATCTAATACTATAGTTCCGCTGTATAACCCATGAATTAACGACGAATTTGAATATATAACTCCAAAATTTATTTTATCCCTGTTTGGAATGAGTGGATTTAAAGTCATGTTAAACCTATCGTCATTGCTGGTAAATTTCCAAGGTTTTTCAGGATCCCGATTCTCGTGGTGGAAGGTTACTTCGTCAATCTTATTAGCCTTCCCATCGTAAAATATGACATTTTCTGTATGGGTTGAAAGATCACCAAATCCATAACCAATATTGAAGGCAATTGGTACACCATCTACCAATCCACAAGCAGAACCCCACAACCAGTGAGTCTTGTAAGGCCATATTCCACGCCCCCAATCCATGAGACCGAAAGAGGTCTCTTTTTTAAAGTTGTATGATTTTTCACCGATTTGAATCTTTCCTTCTGCTGGCATCATGTTTATCTTATGATTGTAATAAAATAGCCTAGGGTCTTCTTTATAACCTGTAACTACTACTGTATTATCAAATTTTGGATCATCTTTGAGTGTAATAGTTCCTTTTATCCCTTTATCTAAGAAGGTGGGATCTTCAAGCGAAAGAATTCGTTTACCCTTGCGAGTCGAAATTGTAGCTTTAAATTTTTTTGTAGGAAATTCAATATCGCTGTCTTCCAAAGAACTCAATGGAAGGACCCTTGACTTAGTAAAAAACTTGAAAAACCCTTTGTCATGCCTTTCTTTTTTTTTAAAATCAAGCCATACATAGCTCATTTGCGTTAAATAGCCAATATCGCCGATCGTCATTTGAAAACCAAAATCTTTATTCAAAATCGAATAATGATCCCATTCTTTAATTCTAGTCCATTTCTTGCCAATCTTTTCTTTATTGTACTTTAGGATTGGTTTTCTTGCCCACCCTTTTTGGAGCAAGTGCCCCTTTTCGTCAAATAAATCAGAAGGTTCAGTGATTTCGTTTTGATTTCCCATTATTTTTTGTTCCTCTTCATATTTTTAAAGATTTAAAATATTATTCTCTATTTCAAAAATCTATATAAGTAGATTGAAATTTAAATTTCACGCAAATAACTTGCATCAATATCATTATTAAAAGAGTCGTAGAAAATTGAACCGTATTTTTGGTAAAATTCTTTCTTTTTTGAGATTACATAACTCTTATCCTTCTCAATTCCTTTTCCTTTAGACCAAAATATCTTCCCACGATTTTTTAGATCGATCTTATCTTGCTTTTTAATTATTACGCCACCTTTCATTACATGATCAATGTTTTTTAAGGCATTTATTACGATCTCGTAATCTTTAGAAACATCAATTTCATTAGTATTAAGGTCTAAAATATTAATATCTCCATCAGAACCAATGCCTAGGTTTCCTTTAATATTTCCTAATCCGAGAGATTTAGCTGGACTTGCTCTTGAAATGATTATGAATTCATTGAATGACAAACAATCCTCATTATTTTTTAATGAAGATGTGTTTAAGAAATTTGGATTCATATCTTTCATGAATTTTTCCCTTACCTCACTACTCATTAACAATAGAGCAATTTCAGGAATATCGTTAATGCTGGCGTAATTCGGATAATTAACTGATAGTTGGATTTGAAATTTATTTTTTACTCCTAAAGCTAACTCAATTGCATTTGACCACATTATACAGTCCTTTTCGTTGTTTTTACTCAAGCTTCTTAAAGTTGCAAACGAATCGCCTTCAAATTCGATAGCGGATCTAATTACTTTTAAATCCTTTTTGTTATTAGCATCTGATTCGCTTAAAAGGGAATATATTAAGCGCCTATCAGATGTGATTAATGGATTTATGTCGTTAAAACCTAAACATCCAAGATCTAAATCAAAATCTTTATTATTATTTAAAAAGTCAATGAGTTCTTTATTTACTCCGTCGATATTATAGGAGGAAGCGTGAGCAAGGTGAAATAATTGCGCGCGGCCAAATTTTCTTGTTTTTCCGGAATTTTCCTTTAAATTTAATGATTTAATTAGATTTAAAATCGTGAATAAATTATCTTTTCCTTGTTTATTTTCATATCCTTCCACATGTGCGTGCAGAGAATGTGGTAAATCTAAATATTCATTGCACTTGGCAAGATTTTCGTAAACGTCAAGGGCAGAAAAATAATATAATCTACCATTACTAGATAAGTCACTTCTAAGCGATTTAAAATCCCAATCTTCTGATTCAAACGGATTATACGCTTTAAATCCAAAACTTTTTGTTTTACTTAATAAATCTGATAAAAAAATGGCCATTTCTTCTGTTTTTCCACGCTTATATTCTAACTCTAAAGCCGATAAATTACTTACATTTAGTAACATTGCTTTATCAAGCATCGGCAGTTGTAGAAAGTTAAACATGGTTTGTTTTGATAACGATGGAAACACATTTGCTTCAATAATGAACGTGTAACCGTTTGAAACGTAATCTTTAGCCACACTTTCTAAGGTTAGACCTTTCCATGATTCTTGAAATTTTGGATTCTTTGAACCAAGTAATCGAGCCCAATTAACTTGTTGTGAGGCCACATGAGCGTGAATATCTATAGCCGAAGGAATAACTGTTTTATTTTTAGCGTTTATCTCTTTAACATCGTTCTCGCTAGAAAATCTTTCAACAATTTTTCTATTTTCTATTAATATATCTTTAACTTCACCATCTATATCGTTTAACGGGTCGAAAACAATTCCGTTTTTAATTATTGTTCTTTCCACTTTTCTAACCCACTTTTTCTTAAATTTTCTTTATTTTTTTTATTAGATCGATTAAGTTTAAAATAGGATCTCTAGTGACTTCTACATTTATTTTAATGTTTTTAAAAACTAACGCCTCATTCTCTACTCCAGTAAGTTGATTTGCCCAAATAGAAACAGGAACAATTACCATGCCTTGAGGCACATCTTCGTTTTCCTTGACCCTAAGAACAACTTCTCCAAATTGAGAAGACAATTTTAGCTAAGAATCGCTAGATAAACCTAAAATTTTAAAATCTTCCGGGTTAATAATACCTAAAGCCAAATTATTTTTCAATGAATTTTCATC
>JAUXAJ010000034.1 GCA_030620005.1 Promethearchaeota archaeon
AAAATCATTTATATTATAAACATAATTTTCATCGTTGCTTTGATAATCTTATGGCAAGTCAGTGATATAGTTTATGCAAAGGATCAATGGGTTGAAACATATGTCATTCAATCTATAATAATGATTAGTGCAGTTGGTTTAGGAGCGGGAGTATTCCTTTATCTTGGATTTTTATATAAGTTATCAACGGTTACAGGCAAAATCTGGTTTCTAATAGGATTAGGTTTGCTATGTTGGTGTATTGGAAATATTATTTATTCATATTTGGAATTAACCGAACAAGAATATTTCCCTAGTATCGCAGACTTTTTATATTTAATTGCATATATTCCGTTATCAATTGGACTACTACTACAATTACGTCTAATAGAAATAGAGCTTCCAGAGCGCGATAAGTTAATTGTACTAATTTCGTATTTAATAATTTGTATTATAGTTATTTATACGGTAATTATCATACCAATCCAGGATTGGTATGAATGGGATGTTCCAGAAGAAGATTACTTCGAGTTAACTATTACCTTCCTTTATCCTATTTTAGATTTGCTCTTAATTTTCTGCGCATTGGTAGTATTTACCAAGTTGAGGCACGGAAAGATTAATACGGCTTGGATTTTATTACTAATTGGATTGTTAGTAACTGCTGTTGCAGATATTTTATATAATTGGGTTGAGGGGGTGATAGGTGGGACGGAGAAAATGTTTGAAAACTATGACTTATTGTTTCTAATAGGGTATATATTCATTTATATTAGTGCTTTTTCATTGATTAGTATTATGAGTAAAGTTTTTGATAAATCAGAAACATGAAAGAAACAATAAAAGAATTAATTTCTTAATAATAAATTAGAGGTTAGTAAATTGAGCTTGAATGGGTTTATTGTGTTAAACAATGAGGGATTGCCTCTTTATTCGAAAATGCTAGGATTAGATATAAAATTAGATACGAAATTACTAGGGATGTTTTATAAAGCAATTCAAAATTTTGCTAAGGAAATTGACGGGAAAGAGGATTCATATATTAGAAAAGTAGCGCAACAAAGTAAAGAAAAAGGACCTTTGGACGCCATGACCTAAATATGAAATAGGACCTTGAAAACCATATTCTTTTATTTCTGTGCTATATTTTGTTTGTAATAGTTTTACTTCACCAGGCTGATATTTTATAAAAACCTCACAATCCGGTGCAAAATTTTTAATTCTTTCACTTAAGTTTGCACTTAATTCATTAGTATTGGGTTCATTATCTTCTGCTGTTAATACACTATATTCACTACTAATCCTATCTAAAAAATCTTTTAATTTAGAGTCACTTTCAATTTCTCTCCTTATTGTTAAATTTAATAATTCGTTCAAATATATCGAACCTTCAGCTTGTTCTTCTTCACTATATTCATGTACTGCAGGGATGAAAAAAAAGTCCATAAATTTATTTAATTTTCCTGCTCCAACACCTTTCCATCCAAAAAATTGTCCTTCATCATCTATTAACTCAAGTTGATCTGGATTAGATTGTTCCCAGTTTACTAAGTGCTCTTCAATTTGATCTCCTCTAGATACTGACGGGAGGCTATTATATAACTCATCTGTTCTAAGTTGATTATATAGATGATTAAGAATCAATATGATGGTAAAAAATAAGCTGATTTCAGTCTCAATTATGTCTTTAATATAATGATTTGTATCTATAGGATTTCATTATAATAATATAGATAATTATCCAACTGATAATATAAATATTCTTTAGAGTTCAATTAACATGGATTTAGAAAAATGGAGATCAGGGTTAAATTTATGCATCGAAAATATTTTACAACTTAAAAAAGATGGAGAATTATTAAAAGAAAAAGGCTCTTATGGGTAAATTTATTATTCATATATATCACTCATCTGGTCATTTAAGTAATTTAAATCTTTTTTTTCAACCGAGGTAAATATTCCTCGATTTTTCTGAAGAAATTATTCATTTAACTTCTCTTGAATCCTTGAATTTGGCAACTTTGAATTTGGCAACTTCACAGTTGCCAAGATCATCTACAAATTAATTCACGGGGTGAAAGTACACAATATTTAAATATATTGCAGGAAATGATTAAATTAAGATTAACTTGTCGAAGTTAAGATTCAAAAACATTTATTTAAAAATTATCATTTGTATAAAAAATATAACTTAGAATATAACTTGAGGCATTTTCATGAATATATCGGAAAAATCAGAGAAATTGGTTTTGATTCTCACTTTCATTGCAATTTTTTACACTATCTCAGACATATTATTTGGAGAATGGACGTTTGAACAGGCTTCTCTTTTTCAAACAACCTTAATGATTCTTTTTAACTACAAGGAAAATGTATTAGAAGAAGCATTGGCATGGGAAATGTATGACTTGCTATTCCTTATTGGGTACTTATTCATCTTTTTAAGTGCCTTTTCTGTTACAGCATTGATATCAAGAACTTTTCAAGAAAGCAAACCTTAATTAATTATAAGAAAAACAAAAAGAAGGTGAAGAAATAATTTTAAATGGTTTCATTGTATTAGGTCCTGGCGGGATACAATTGTATTCAAAAATGACAGCAATTAATTTTAAGGTAGATACTAATTTAATGGGAGGATTTCTAACAGCAGTACAAATTTTTGTTCAAGGATTAATAGACGATAGTGAGTCATATATAAAAGTAATGACCATTCAGAATATTACGATTTTATATAGACAACTTGAAATAGCTACCTTCATAGGTATATCTGGCAATTCTTCAGATGTTAAAAGTGCACAAGTAATTCTTGAATATATGATTTTAATATTTCTGTCAAAATTTAGAAATATCATCAAAAGTGGTGTTCTATCAGAAGTTTCTCAATTTAAATTATTTGATGATTTATTTTTAAAATTTTGTACATCCAAAGAGAAGTATTTAAATAAATGGGTGCAAAAGGAGTGTGCAACTTCAAGTGTTTTACAAGGTATTTTGAATAATTTGATTAATTACTTTCCTATTAGAGATTTGGTTAAATTGAATGTATCTAAGATTAATACTATAGGAAAAAAATTAATTTGGGTAAATTTAAATATTAAACCGCAAGAAGAAAAGCGTATAATAGATGTTTTAAGGGAAAAAACATCAAGAATATATGGTCCAAAAATGTTTGATACTATTCTAAAATCAGTTGAAGAAAAAATAAGTAAAACTGATTTGATTGATCCCCTATAATATATTTACTTTTTCAAAATATCAAAGGCCCCCAAAAAATACCTTAGTATTTATTTTAGATAATAAAAGAAAATAAGATCAGTAAAAGTGAAACAGAATATATAATTTAATTCTTAAACATTTACTTCTTTTGTTTCCATTTTCTGCATTTTTACCATGAGTGGCGTTATTTCCTTAAAAACCATGAGAAATGAAACTAAAGCTATTAAACTCATGACGATGCCAAGCCAATTTGGCTCATTTAAAGTTAAGATAAAAGTTCCTACGATAGGACCGAAAATTTGTGCCATGCTATCGAGCGTTGTCGTGTATCCATTAATTTTTCCCATTTCTTTAGGCGAAACAGATTGAGTGATTTTACTCATTAATAATCCTCTAGAACAAGACACTCCATAACTTATTAATATCATTAATATTGTAAAACCAAAAACATCTCGCACAAACCCTACAAGAAAAAATGTAATAACTAAAATTAATAAACCCATTCTCGTCATGGTTTTCTCGCCTAATAACTTTAGTGTAAGTTTAAATACAGTAAAGCGCACAATAGTACGAGAAATCCCAGAAATTGTCAATAATATGCTTATCCCAATTATATCAAGATTAAGAACCATGCCAATAAAAATTGTGAGCGTTGATACATATATGATAAAAGAGAATGTGTGAAATGCGTATTGAGTTAATAAATAACTTGCGTCCTTGTTTTTTCTAATTTTTATCTTTAACTTAACTGTTTTTTCCATCTTTTCTCGCTTTTCTTTAGGCCACGATTCTCTTACAAAAAAAGCGGTAATGATAATAGTTGTGAAGGACATTCCCGCAGCTCCCAGACCAACAGTTGCAATAGGATACTCAGAACCAAAAATTTGTATGACTGACAAAATACCTCCTAAACCCGGACCGACCAAACCTGCAAGCACGTGACAAACGCCAATATTAGTCATCTGAAGCCCCCTATCTTTCGGAGGAACGGCGTCACTTATGATAGCTTTGACCATTGGATAGTTTCCGCCAAATAGGCCATCAACAATACGAGCAATAAAGAGTAACTCGAGTGAATTTGAAAACGCTAAAAGTAAAAAAGCTGTGAATGTACCTGCTTGAGAAACTAATAGAACTGGTCTCCTGCCGATTTTATCACTAAGCTTGCCCCAGATTGGCGCAGCAAATAATGTAAAGACCGCATTAGTAGCAAGTAATAAACCTATTACTAATGGTGTAGTCTCGAATACTTCGATAAATGTTGGTAAGAATGGGATTATTATGTAAAATCCCAAAATATCGACGAAAAGACCTATCCATAGGGGTTTTAACCCATAATCAACTTTTTGTGATTTTCCCGAATTATCTTTCGAATTTTTAATGTTATTTCCGTGTTCAGACAAATTTGCATCAACATGTTTTAAAAAAGAGTTATTACTAAAGCGGAATACATCAAAACCTATAAAATTTCTGTTTATAAAATAAAAAAAAAAGATAAGATAGGTTTAAATAAAGTATTTAGAATAGATCTAATTAAGAAAAGAACTTAACATATTTTTTAGTGACAATGGTTTCATTTTTGTATTATTTAATCATCATTATTGTAATTATTGCAATTGTCTTGATTTTTGGTTATCCTCGAAAAAAGAGCGAAAGAAAACCCAATATTGAAGGTATCGACGACCCCGATGTTGCTAAAGCTTTTGAAAAAGCAACCCAATTACCCCCTTTCAAATTATTGTATCGAAAAATAGTATCTAAATTAGAAAAATTTGATCCGAGCGGAAAGTTGGTTGATATTGGTTGCGGTTCAGGAAACTTAATCGTAAAAATTGCAAAAAAGATTCCATCGTTAGAACTTGTCGGTATAGATATTTCTAATGAGATACTTGAATTGGCAAAACAGCGAGCGATTAAAGAAAGTCTTGGCAAAAAAATTGATTTTAAAACAGGAACTGTAGAAGAACTACCATTCCCGGATAATTCAGTCGATTTTATCGTAAGCACTTTATCCCTTCATCATTGGTTAAATCCTGAAATAGTGTTTAAAGAAATAAATCGAGTTCTAAAGGAAGATGGTAACTTTTTAATTTTTGATTTTCGTCGCGATTCGAGAAAAATTTATTATGGTTTCTTAGCATTTATCACCAAGGTTGTTGCTCCTAAGCCATTGAAAAAGATAAAGGAACCCTTGGGGTCAATGTTAGCTAGTTATACGATTAAAGAAGCATTTGACCTTTGCTCCGTAGCAAATTTGCAGAATATTGAAACTGACCCTTTTCTTGCGTGGATGTTCATTCATAATTTAGAAATTAACTAATACAACGCTCATGATGCAAACCATATCCCAAATTTTTTCATTAGCAAAAGAAGTATTCGTTTTGGCTTGTTGACATGCAGAAAAAGTGGGAATCTTAACGAAGTAGGAGTTGTATTTGCTAATGAAAAGCGTTTAATTTCTTTGCAAATATAATAAAAAAAAACTAAGATTAAAATAGTTAGTAAGCAAATTAATAATATTACAATTAAACAAAATAAAGGAGAGAGAAATTTGATTGTTACTAAATTTCAAGAAATGATTGGAACAAAACTTCCAATAATACAAGCTGGTATGGGTCCTTATAGCACCACCGATCTCTGCATTGCCGTTGCTAAAGAAGGGGGATTAGGATTAATCTCAACCATTGGTATGGCAGAGGCTGCTGGTCGGTTTACGCCTGAAAGTGCCCGAAAAATATATGGCAAAGGAAAAGGTAAAGATATCATAAAAAATGTGATTCGACATGTTTATGATAATTTAATAGACCATCCAAAGGCAAAATTCGGAGTAAATGTACCGGTTGCTAGCGATTTTGTTAACGAATCTAGAAGGTTAATTAAGGGTTTAATTGAAATATTAAAAGAAAAACCAGAAATCAAGAAAAAATTGGTTGTTATCGTCACTTCTGCCGGAGATCCTCTTCCCTGGGCAATTGATGCTGAATCAAAAGGAGCAAAGAGACAAAGAATTCCCATTAAAGAAGAACTGCCGGAGATTGTTTGGTGTCACGTTTGTCCTAGTGTTAGAGCATCAAAACGTGCTGAGAGAGCAAATGTAGACATGATTATAGCATCCGGGAGAGAAGGAGGAGCTCATTGTTCTTGGAGAGATGTGTCTTCAATGGTTCTTTTCCCAGAAGTCGTGAAAAATGTCAGTAAACCCGTTATTGGTGCGGGGGGATTCGCAGATGGTGCTTCTCTGGTTGCTGCATTAGCATTAGGAGCGATAGGTATTCAGATGGGAACGCGTTTCATTGCTACTAAAGAAGCCGATTTTCAACAAATGTGGAAAGAAGCGATAGTCAAGCGAACGGAAGAAGACACGCTTGTAGCGCGGGGAATATTTGGTCCAATGAGATTCCTTAGAAATACACAATCCCTAAAAGTAACCGACGAAACGATTAAGGATGCCTCGAATTTGTATCGAGGGATTCCTTGTCCTTCAAACTCGACCATAATGAACTTAGAATTGAAGGGATTGGAAAAATTGATGGAAGAAAATGAAGATGAGTCAATATTACTCGGTGGCGTAGTTACAGGACGAATTCATTCGATTCCTTCGGTAAAAGAATTACTTGAAAGCGTTATCAAAGAGGCTGAGAAAATAATCTCTAATTTACCTTCCAAAGTGAAGATTGAAATTAAAGAAGAATTGGTTTTTTAAGATAATTCTCAAAAATTTATCACTTTTCTTATTAAATTTAAATGTTAATCCATTAATATAGTGTCATTTTTTGATTCTAGAAATGGTCTCAACGCATCTTATTAAAATTTAATTCATTCTTAATAAAACAGAATTTAATGAAGTTAAATTCATTAGTTAATTTAACTAATTCTTGGAAAGGTTAGAAATAGAAAAAAAAAGAAATTTGACTAATATAATAGGCTATATTGATACCACTTGTAGAATATTTATTCAATTACTGGTTCAATCATTTTTTCCTTTGATATTTCGAGAAAATCAATTATAAGCTTGTTTACTTCGGGTGCTCTTGATAAAGGAGCACCATGGCCTGCTTTATCAATGACTTGGAATGTGCTATTCGGTAATTTTTCGTGCATTTCGAGCATTGTGGATTGTGGACACAGTCGATCGTGAGAACCGGCAACTAATAAAACTTCATTCTTGATCTCGTGTAATCTATCTAATGTGTAATGTTCGCTCATAGATCCAGCTTGATTGTCAATATCTTTATGGGTTGGGGGGTCAATGGTGCTTTCTTCTATAAGGTCTTGAGCCGACCAAATTCCGTGAAACTTCTTCTTAGGATCTTCTTTCATTTGTTTTCTAAAGCTAATGTGATATCCCATATGAATACCTTCCCAAAATTTTTTTTCAGGGTCCTGTAATAATAAATCTAACTGTTTATGTCGCATTTCTTTATATAAATCTACGCCCGAGCCTTTATAATTAGTCAAAAGCAAAACCGCTTTATTTATTCTCTCAGGATATTTTAACAGGAAATGCTGTACTATCATGCCTCCTAGGCTCCATCCAACAATATGTGCTTTATCTACTTTTAGAAAATCCATTAGCCCTGCGATATCGTCAGCAAACATTTCAAGAGTTACGGGTTCATCGGGTCGATCAGATTTCCCAGCACCACGATTATCGAACCGAATTACCTTGTAATTTTCGCTTAAAGCGCCATATTGACCGATCCAATCTTCCTTTTTGGAGCCAAACCCGTGGACTAATAGTAAAGGATATCCTTCTCCTTGAATTTCGTAACATATTTTAATGTCATTTACATCTGCATAATTCATAATAATAATTATTTCACTCTTACTTAAAATATTTATTACGGACTTTCATGCAATATAAAAAAATCAAGTTATGCATATAGGAAATCCACAATATTTACAATTTCCTTGAGAATCTATTTTTAATTCTTTAATTCCAAATCCTGACCTTTTAATTACAATCCTTGAACATTGTGGACAAATTGTATGCTCATATTCAGATTCATATATATTTCCAAGATATACATGCTTTAATCCGCTGTTTCTAGCGATTTCATATGCGTTATGTAATAATTTAAGATGTGTAGGTCTGAAATATCCGTAGTTTGTCGATTTATAGTGAGGAAAAAATCGAGATAAATGAAATGGTGTAAAAGGCCCTAAATCGCTTGCGATTCTTTTGGCAATGCTTTCAATAATCTCATCTTTCGTGTTTAATTTTTCTATGAGTAGAGTTGTGATTTCCACGTGAACACCTAAATTTTTGGCTAATTTAGCATTACGCCAAACTTTTTCAACATCAATTCCACAATATTTTTCAACCATTTCGGTTCCTCCCTTGATGTCAATATTAATTGCGTCTAATCCACTTTCGACTAATGCTCTTAAAACTTCTTCTGTCATGTACCCGTTCGAAACATAAGTGTTAAATAAGCCGCGCTTTTTTGCTGACTCAAATACTTCCAACGAATATTCAAACAGGAGCGTTGGCTCGTTAAAAGATATTGAAGTTCCCTGACACTTATTTTTTAAAGCTATATCAACTAATTCTTTTGGAGGGAGGAAATCCTGCGAAATGTCAATTAAATCTAAAATTGCACTTGAAGGATGTGAAAGATGATGGTTCTGGCACCAGAAACAATTAAAATTACATCCATAAGTCCCGATCGTTAATGCAACGCTTCCTGGATGGAAGTGAAAGAGTGGTTTTTTTTCAATTGGGTTAAAAGATAACGCAGGGATGCAACCATGTACAATAGTGAAGATTTCTCCATCGTTATTAATCCGTGTTTTACAAAACCCTGATTTACCCTCTATTATTTTGCACCTTCTTTCACAAGTTAAGCATTGTGAAATTGTTGAATCAATTTTTTTTTGGTATCTCGATTTTTTTCTAAAATAGACGCTTCTTGAACTCATTGACTTCTAATTGTATTTAACATTTTATTTGTGATATGTGTCTTATTTAAAAAAAATTTATTTTGATTAAAAAAAATATAGATTTAAAAGTTGTGTCTAATCAATTCTTAGATTTAAGTTAATAAAATCATCTGAAGAATTCCTTTATAACGAGTCTGCAAAATTTCATGATTTTTTCGCCTAAATCTATTTTATCGTTGGAACTAGTTAAAATCCAATCATCTCCATATAATTTGTTCAAGTAATCTCCTTGGGCGTCTATGGAAAATGCAAAAACTTTGAATCTTTTTCTTACTTCATGAATTTCTGAAATGGCATCAAATAAGCCATAGCTTCCTTTTCCTGATGGTTGGCCGTCAGAGATAACTACGATGATTTCATTATTTTTCAATTTTAACGCTTCATTTTTTATGGAGACCCCGTCCAAATTTTGACAGTCTTTCACATGTCTTCCAACTTTATCTATTTTTTTTAAATTAAGAGCTTCGTTAAAATCTTTTAATAATATATTTCTTGCGTTATAATCGCCGGTAAATAACACTATTCGAACTTTAGCAATATCGTTAAGTGCTTCGCATAACATCACCATAGCAATTTTGGCAGATTCTAATTTTTTGCCGTTCATGCTCCCACTAATATCAACCATTATTAATAGCTTCAATTCTTCTTGCCTTATTTTTCTTGTAAAACATTTTTTGAACTTATATTCGCTGGTAACTGCCTTAATAAAGTTCTTATTTAATCTACCCCTTTTTTGAAATGTATCCACGTTAGAATTATTCTTTAAGTCTCTAAATAGTAATTTAATCCTTGTTATAATCCCTCTATAATCGCTTTTTATTTTCAAGTAAGATAATTTTATAGGATTCATGTCTTCGTTTTCTATACTAGTTTCTAAGGTTTTTCTATCACCTTCACTCTTTAATAGTCTCGTAATGCGGTCCCCTCTTTCAATAATTGAAAAGCGCTCGTTCATTGCCTCATTTCCTTCAGTTATCAATTCTGTTAGATCTTTTAAAATGTTGTTATTCTCCGAAAATTTTTGATTTTCATGACGTTCCTTGGATAAAACTTTTTCAATTTCCTTATAATTTTTAAAAGAATTTTCTATTTTTGCATTTTCAATGTAATCTTTATAATTTTTACCTTGTTCAGAAAATTTTTCATATTCTTCATATTCTTCATTATCTTCAATTTGTTTAATTAAGTCTTCGAGATCTTTTGTTGTCAAATCTGTATCCTTTATTTTTTCTATTGTTTTGGCACTGATACTATCAAGATCTGTCTTTTCACTCCCTTTTTTATTTTTAATGAAATCTTCAAGTTGATTTATATAAGAATCGCCTTCAATGCGTTTGAAATCTATGAAATCTGTACAATCTTCAAAATCATTCTCTTCAAAATACATGGGATCTTCTAAGAAATCGCCATCTTCTATATCATTTATTTCGTCTTCATTAAAAATTAGTTCTTCTACAAAATCTCTATCTTCTACGTACTCAGAGTGCCGGTAGTTATCAAGATTTTCTCCACGATTATTAGTTGTTATATTGGTTCTCTTTATAATTCTTCTTGGCTTTACTATTATAAAGTATTTCTTTAAAATCTTACATAACTGATCACATGTAATAATGGAAGCACTGGGTGTAAGAGTTTTTAAAAGGAACTTTCTTGCCACGCCAATGGCTTTCCAATCAGAATCACTCATTAATCTAGTCCTGAATTCTGGTTTTTTTTGAAACCCTTTATAATCTTCCATGTATAAATTGATATAAAGAAGGACATCTCCATGCTTTCTCAAACTTTTCTTTAAATCTGACATTATACTTAAAGTATATTCTTTTAAGTTTCTATAAAACCCAGGGAATTTTTTTTCATTTATGGCATTTATTCTAACATCCTCGACAACATTAATTAACTTTTTAGTAAGGAGAGAAGGTAACTTATATTTTTGAGCAAGTGTATTAGTTAAATCGACAAAAGATAGCTCAAATGAACCATATCCAACGTGTCCACTTTCATGAGCAATAAGACCTTGAGCTGTCTTAATGTCTGATTTAAATTTGGATGGTAAATGAATGAATTGACCATCTGTAAAGACCAGATCCCGATGAGAATTAAATTCAATTATTATTTCGTTATTTCCACTAATTCTTTTGCCGATATTTGTTAAAGCTAAAAGATCAGAAAAATATTCTCGCTCGTAGAGATCAAAAAGCTCTGAAATTTGTTTCACCCTTTAATTCCATTCATATAATCGTTTTTTTATTTATTCCTATTAAAATATAGGATAGAGTTGCTTCATGAAAATGAATAATTCCTTTCGCTTATTGCGATATAACCACTTAATATAACTTAAGGTTATCTCTCCCCCATAAATGTGGCTTTTTCCCGTCATTTCCTTATAAATTTTATTATATTCAATTCTCTCGGTCAATTTAAAGTAATCTTGTAAGATTTTTTTCTCATTCTTCCATAGCCAATAAAGAAATTTCCACAGTATATCTCCGTTTTTTTTTAAGGCATTTGATCTCCCAAATTTTTCGACATATTCGTTTACACAGATTTTCATGTTTAGAACTTCATTAATTTTTCCATCTTCTTCCACGTTTTCTTCTTTAAGCTTTAGTTTATCTACAATTTTAATTAGTTCTGACCTCAATTTGCTTTCGAACATTTTTCCGTCAAGTATCATTGCAATGCTCTTCTTTTCTTCGGGAGTTTCTCCTAGCTTATTAATTATTGTGTTTTCTATGTTGTTTTTCAAGAACTTTAAAGGCATTCTGGAGACTAGCATGCAAAAATTTACGGTTAAGCGAGTGGAGAATATTTTTGATATTGAAAAATCTTGTGTTGCCTGTTTTCTGATTTGCCTTGCTGCATCCACGACAATTTCAGCTATTCGTTGGTTGCACCCTGAAATTTTTGTAGCGATTTCAACTTCCTTGTTTTTCAGTGGAAAGTTAATTTCTGGATTGACAATAAATCTATCGTCAAAAGCTTCTTGCAATTTATTAATCCCAACAACACCCTTATTCATGGTTCCAATGATTACTAGCTTACAATTGGGATTCATTTCATGTCTCTCAAAACCTTTTGAGATTAAATTTATGTGATTTTCTGATAATAGTGAATTTAACGACATTTGTTCGCTCTCGCGAATTGCATTTATTTCATTAATTATAATAAAAGAGATGCCATTTTGGTTCGCTTCATTAATGGCCTTTGTAAGAGGACCATAGTTGAACTTAGTTTCTCCTTTAAGAAGTTCCCAATTGCCTTCAATATCCCTTCTATCAAGGTCAGGAGACCCGTCAATGATGTAATAGGTAGCATTAAAAGATTCTGCAAGAGAAACTGCCAATAAAGTCTTACCTGTTCCAGGTGGTCCATATAATAAGATTCCCAAACAACGCCCTTTTTTGAAAGTCTCAATTAAACTTATTAAATAATCTAACTCATCATTTTGTTGAATATATCCAATTAATTTATTTGATTTCGCATTAAACATTGCTTTAATTTCCCTATTTTATGCTATTCTTATTATTTAAAAATAAAAAATTACTTTGAAAGATATACTACTATATTGATTTAACATCTTACGGATTTTTTTCTCATGTCAATCTCGAATAAAAGATTGTTAATAATTTTTCTCTTTCAACATATAAAAACCACCCAAAAATTCGAATTATTAAGAACATCATTAATTAACTCTGAAATGGTTAAACAATAATTAATTTCGAGCAACCTTCAATTGTCGAACAAAAGTAATAGCATTGAAAAACGCTGAAATTTAATTAACCTGTTTTCATTCTCGGCATGAAAAGACAAAACAATCTCGCGAAATATTTTTGCAGGAACCGAATTTTAACATTAATCCCATCAATTTCAATAATCGATGCTTTTTTGGTTTATGGGTGCTACGAGTCTTATCAAATATTAAGTTCTTGATGAAGAAATTCTTTTGTAAAGTAGAAACGAATAATAGTTAAGAGTTAAAATTTAATTTTTATTGTTTTAGTCCCTTTTTTTTTCCATTTCTAAGCGCTTAATATCTTTAAACTCCTTAGCAAAGAACTCCTTTCCATAGTGTGAAAATAAAACTCCTGCGGGATTGTGAGGCATTGATCTATCTTTTGCGATTAATGTTGTTACAGGAGCTTCTGAAAGTTTAGTAAAGATGATATCGTGTCCCACACATAAACCGCAAACGATATTCATGTCCGTTTTTGCTTTATTTACTAATAATGCTTGACTCACTGGATTACAGGTTATCCACCCAATAGTATAGCCGGTCTTAGAAAACATTGTATATTCTTCAGGTACTCCAACTAATGTTTTTTTGAAAGCTCCTGTTTTGCAACAGACGCCACAAACATCAAAACCATATTTTTCTAATATTTCAGCAACTTTTTCTGCTTCTTTAATCAACCCAACAGAAAATACAATACCTAATTTTTTATAACCCATCCCCTTAGCGAATTCTACGGTATCTTTTAACCGTGGCCATTGAATATAACCTTGAGCTTCAACTATAGAAGCAATCTTGGTTGCTCTTTTAACAAAATCGTCAGTATCATATAGCTCCCTTGATTTTTTATATATTTCCGGAGAGACCTTCATGGGACAATTATCTAATATTTTACTTGCCCTTCCAACCGAACAATAATTAATACTATTACATTTATGACAAGTCGGGTCCATGTAGCTTTTTATACCAACTTCTTTAGAATTTTTCTTATTTATCGTCATTTTTTACGTTATTCTTTTATATTGTGTGTATAATTAGATAGGTTGTTTTATTTATTTATAAAGATAATTTTTAGTGGAAATTTGAAAGACATTGCTTGATTTTCAAGTCGCAATGATAAGAATTATCATGTACGCAAAGAAAAGATTGCAAATCATAATTCCAGTATCTTTTAAAGGAATTCTACCTCGTAAATCTCTGGGCTTCCTAAATAAGAACATTATCCCAAGCGGAAAAAATATGAATGGTAAAAATAAGAAATAGCGTGTCATGATTAAAGAAATTGTTCCAATTATTAAAGAAATAATTGCTGAAACATATACGACAATCTGGATGGTCCTTAAGGAAAAGCGGGAAATACTATCGCCATCAATTTGTTCGTGAATCATTTGTCCAGTAAAAGCGAAAGAGGCCGCACAAAAGAGAACCAGCCACTCGAGAACGCTCAAATCTGGAAATAAATCCATTAATATGTCGCCTGCGTTAATCTTAACCATGAACCAAGGGAAGAATAAATGGCTAATACCTAAAAGCACGTGGTTGATAAATATTAAAGATTTAAATAAACAGTATATAATAACCAAAATCACAGTAATTGCTAAATATAATAGTAAAATTGGTTTTTCTATTATTTCATTCGTGAAACACGCTGTTCCTAACAAGAACGTTGTGATTGATATCGTGGTGATTTCTTTTCGCGAGTGGCCCTTTACTCTTTCAAGAGTTTCTTTTTCATTCGGATTCTTCATATCAATTACATCGTTAAGAGTATTTCCACACATGGCGTAAAACCCAAAACCAGCTAGCAGCCACAAGTGGTTTGCAACATTGTAATTATTAACATAAATGCATAATAAACAAGGAATTATAACGGCGAAAACATATTCAACTCTTAAGACCTTGAAACTTTTGCTCATTTATACTTTTCACATTAAATTTGAGTTAAATAAATCCATATTATGATTAAATCCATATAAGCTTTATTAGCGTGCTCAGATTACTCCTACCATTCTACAAGAATTTATAGGATTCATATTCTTTCAATAAAATTCTCTATAAATTTCCCCACTGAAACAACTTGAATTGGAAACATCTCTTGCATAAAGATATCATTACTTATTACAACATCCACTTTGTTATATACGCTTGATGCTAATATCAAAGCATCAGGGAGTTTTAATTTGAACTTCGATCGAAATTCTGCCCCCAATTGAGCAATATATAACGAAATTGGTTGGATATTATACTTTTTCTGAATTAATAATAAGAATTGTTCTGCTTGAGAGAAACTCTTCTGATTGTAATATCCTACCAACATTTCAGAGATAGTAATTACTGAAATCCAGCATTGCCAATTGCTTTTTTCGATTGTGGTCAAAATTAATTCACAAGAAGTACTATCAGGTTCTTTATTATTAATCGAAATAAAAATATTTGTATCCAAGCTAATTTTCATTCCCATTCATCCCTGAGATTTTGAATCAAGTCCTTTTCAAATGGCTTGCCTTTTTTTAAAAATTCCACGATAGATTCTTCTCCAATTGGACCAATTTTTTCTAAAATTATTTGGTTGTCTTTTATGGTAAATTTAATGATATCTCCTGGTTTAATATTCGTCATTTCTCTGATTAGTTTGGGAATGACTAGTTGACCACGCTTACTTAGTTTACTGAAGATCATACTAAATAGTACGCATTTCATACTGATAAATATAACGATTATTAAATATCAATTTTTTTAAATTACTCCTACCATTTGGAGGGTAATTAAACACATAAAATATACGAGTATGAAATTTCCAATAAGGATTCCAATATCTTTTACTCCCCTCGTTGATTCTGTTGGTCGTCTAAATACATACATTGTACCTATTGGCATGAATATAAACGGGAAAAAATAGTATATTCCTGAAATAATAAACGCCCAAATTCCTAACACGAGAGATACGGCTGAAAAAATTAAAATTATTAATTGAGATTGCCTTAAAGTCAAATATTTTCTTAAAGAACTCACATCATCAATAACTTCGTGGACGAATTGACCTGTTAGAGCAAAAGTGAAGAAAGCCAACATTAAAGGTAATTCCACGGCTTCACTAAATAACAATAGCCCTGCGTCAATTTTTATCATGAAATAAGGTAGAAGCATGTGAGACCCGCCTAATAATATGTGATTAATTATTGGAATTTGTTTAAGCCAAAGGCAATATAATAGGACCATTACAATTATGACTATTAATAAAAGACCGTTTATAAGATATGTCAGACAGGTGCGCAATAGTAAAGTTATTCCAAGAATAAAGCTAACCAAACCAACGGTAAATATCTCTTTAGGATGATATCCTTCCACTCTTTCAAGAGTTTCTGTTTCGCTAGGGTTTCTCATATCAATAACGTCGTTCCAAGTATTTCCCGTTATCGCTAACAGTGCGAAACCGATAATTATATCGATGTATTCGAAAAAATTCAAGTTGTTTAAATAAATCGCTATTAACATCGGTACAATTACACTAAAAAGATAATCTAATCTTAGTAGTCCAATTCTATTTGACATTTCAATTATAAATTATTTCAATTATAAATTATTTAAATATTTCTTCTATTTTAAAATTTAAAATTTCTAAATGTAAACCGAAATTACTTCATCGATTTAGGCAGAACAGAATTCGATCGCAGAAGATATTAAAATTATTCGGTTTCTTACCAATTGTGATATCAAAAAGAAGGAAAATTAAAAATAACCTTAAAATAGTTCTATAACATATTTAATAAATAAAAGATTTTAAGACTTAAAGAATTAGAGAACAGAGAATTAATTGATAGAAAACAATAATGAAAGCGTCATTTTAGCTAGATTGCGAACGTTATTTGCCTTGGAAAGAAATTATTTAGCAGAGGAAAGAACCCAATTAGCAAGATTCCGAACTGGACTCGCGCTTGCATTGATAAGTCCTCCATTATATTTTTTTTCAGCAAGTTTTGAAATCAGACTTTCAGAATTTTTGATATTGCTTTTTTATTTTTTTTTAACATTTATAGCATTTTATGGTATCTGGATGGTAAATGACTCCCGTTCTAAACTTAAAGAAATTAGGAAGAAAATAAAAAAAGTTAATGACCGAGAAGAAGAAATAATTGAGTCCTCTGAAACCGTCCGTAATCTATTTAGTGATTCTATTCTTATCAATGAAAAAAAAATAAAAAAGAGAAATTCACAATAGAATAAAAATGGTTTAAAAAAGTATTATCCATTTGAATAAACAAAAAAATAATAGTACATGATAGACTTCCTAAAATTGAGAATCCTGTAAAAACTTAGGATAATTTCAAGTCCGTTCGCCCTTCTTTCAGTTACGTCATGAATGCTGCTTCTGAAGAAATTCATCCTTCTTTTGTAAAATTAGCCAACTTCTTTAACTCTCCTTCATTAATTAAAAATATAATGCCACTTGGAGAAGAATTTATTTTCATTGTGTTAATAATTGGAGTATTGATAGGTAGTATATCCTCGATTGTTGGTCTTGGAGGGGGTATTCTGTTCATTCCAACTGCTATCTTCATTTTAGGCTTTTCTCCAAAGGAGGCAGTAGTAATTTCACTCTTTTCCATGACTGGCTTAAATATAAGTGCTTCAATCCGATATATGAAAATGAAAAAAGTCAATTATCGCCTTGCGATGCTATATAATGTATGGGATTTACCTGGCGTGTTTGTTGGAGCTTGGATAACTACCTTAATCACGGGTAACATTTTAACTGGAATATGTGGTTCAATTATTATTTTATTAAGTATAATACTTTTCCGTAAAAATGATAATCAAAATCTTGAAAAGTCAAGTAATCTTAATTTGGAAAATGAAAAAAATGGTACTAAGAAAAAAGGTTTAAAACAAAAATTAAAACTAGGTGTGGATAATCCAGTAATAGCATCTTTTAGTTCTTTTTCGGGAGGAATTATTGCTGGACTGGGTGGGGTAGGTGGAGGGACTGCTGATACTACTTCTATGATACTACTTGGCCTAGATCCTAAAGAAGCTGCTGCAACTTCTGAATTTGCAATGGTATTTACATCTGTATTTGGTGTAATTGTTCATATATTTTTCGGGACATATACCAGTCCTTGGCTATGGCCGATTATATTGACCTTAGGTGGGATAATTGGTGCTCAAATAGGGGTATACTTAAGTACTAGAATAAAAAGTAGTGTTATTAGAAAAATGCTAGCCTGCCTCGCTTTCTATACAGGAGTTTTATTGATTTTTTTTATGTTTACCTTAGGATGGACAGAATAAAAGCGAAAAATCATTAAAAAATAAATGTATTTACTTTTTTTTAAGTGTATCATCAATTACTTTTAATAAAGGAAGGCTTGTTAGCATGATAATTGCGCTAAGAACAAATATAATTGGACTATATAGAAAACCATCTGACTTCGGCCCGTAATCGGCTAGATAACCACCAGTCAGCGCTCCTGTATCCCAATAGAAAAAAGAAATCAAAAATACATTCTAATTCCCAAAATCATCAAGATAAGTGCCACAAAAAATTTAAGATAGCCTGTTGGTATTTTATTTGATATTTTTGCGCCAATTATTGCCCCCAATACGGACCCTATAGCAATTATCATGCCAACCATGTAATTTATTTGTCCCATTAGGCTCTTTATAATCGTGTTATATAAAGCCGTGAAAAATATTATCGAAGTGGAAACCGCAGTGGCGTTATGAATTGGAAATCCTAAAACGATGTTGAGGGCAGGTGTGTTAATAACACCCCCTCCAATCCCTAATAAATGTGCTAAAAAACCTGCTAACAGGAAAAAAGGGATTCCTTTTTTGAGATTGCTTTTATAGTCGTGTTCTTGAAATGAAAATACGGGTTCTTCTTCTTTAGAATTTCGTTGTTGTTTTCGCGTTTTATTTGCTTTATAACCCATGTTAAATCCAGTAATTAGTAAAACTGTGGCAAAAATTATCTTTAAAACAGTACTATCCATTTTGATAAATAAAAAAATAAGAGAAGATAAGAGACTACCAATGATAGAAAATCCTGCAAAAATCAAGGAGATTTTAATATCTGTTTTCTCTTCTTTTAAGTAAGTTAAGAAAGCTGATCCTGAAGAAATGAGGATAATGAAAATTGAAGTATCAATTGCTACTTCAATCGGGAGTAAAATTAAAAGCGACATTAGCGGGACGTAAATTACTCCCCCTCCAATACCCGTTACACTACCTATTATACCAATTAAAAAACCAGAAACCAATAAAAGAATAATCGTGACCCCGAACATTTCCATGAATTGTGAAATATTAAGCTAAATTAGTATTTTTCCTTTTTCATAAAAACCTTTATAGACTATAACACAAAAAAATAAATTAACGAATAAAAATTATATTTATAGATTTAAAAATTTTATAATCGCTCATGTCAGATAATAATAACAATTCAAAATTAAATATTAAACTTGACAAGTGTTCCCGCTGTGGAAACCCTTTTTTCGCTAAAGATTCGCAGGATTTGGTCTGCGAGAATTGCCTTAAGCTAGAACAGAGAAAGAAGCAGTTACAATTGGGAGTGTTTGAAAATGTGATAAAAGTTGAGAATGAGATGGAAGATTCTATCAAGAGCATGCTGAATCAATTAACAATTAACAGGGGAAAATTTAACAAGCAGTTTTTCTTGGAACAAATAAAAAAACGCTTCAATATCCTGTCAAAGTCAATAGAACTCATTGAAAAAATAGAAGATACTAAAGAAGAAAAATTTATTGACGAATTCAAACAATTATTTGAAAAAATAAAGAAGGAGCAATCCTGATTACTAGTATAAATTCTTACATTCAATTCTAAACATTAATTCTTATTTCTTGAGAACAATAATAAGCATTAGTTTCATCATTGTCAGAAAGGGTAATGTTTTCAAGGCAGTAACGTTAAAAGACTCTTTTTTTTCAGCCAAGACCCATTAAGGATAATATTATCATGAGCATGCCACTAATTACAGCTAGAGCTACTGCCCAGTAGCGTGTAGGTGCGAGATCTGGCGCATGCTTCCGCATTTCATGGAATAAAACTGCAATTGGGATTATATAAATCAAACCAAGAATAGGTCCAATCAGCATGCTTGCCATCGAGAAGAGCCACATGGGTTTGCCGGTTATGAAAAGGAAGATCAACGGTAATGATGCAAATAACATGAGACTTAATTTATACACTGTTTCTTTTTTAATTTTAAAGCGTTTATAGAGCCCAAATTTTTCAAAACTCTCTTCCCAGAGCCTTGCAAACCCGTAAAGTGGCCCAATTATCGAACTGAAGAGTGCCAACACTCCACATATTATAAATAAAATTCCAGACCACTCCCCATATGTCAATGTAAAGATATATACCATTTGTGGGATAATGTCCCATCCCTCTGGTCGGTAGCCTTCTACATGGAGTGTTTGAGCGGCTGCAACCCATATGAATGTCGAGAAGATGGTGAGAATTGTTGCTGAAACGAGATTTTGGTATAAAACAACATCCTTCCATCCTTTTAAACGCTTAATTTCTTCTTCTGTAAGATCTTCTGGCTCAATATCGTATCCTTTGGCAGATGCTTCAAACATCCCCATTTCTTTATCTTTCGAATACCAAATATAGGAGACAGTAGGCCCGAAACCAGCTCCCAGAACGACAAAAAGCACCGCCATGGTCTCAATGCCAGATGTCGTTTCGAGACCTGCGATTGCTCCTGGCATTTGAGGGGTAAAACCAAGTAACCAATCTCCTGGAGAAGGCCAGAATAGAGCCGCAACAATAACAATCAAGGTTAAAAACAACCAAAGAATGATAGTTGCCGTTCTTTCAAGTAATTTATAGGACCTCGAAATAACAATTAATAAACCGACAGCCATCACCACTATAATCCAGAAATTAATGGATATTGGAAACAAAAAGTTTATTGTCCCTGCTGTTTGCCCAAGAAGCCCAGCAAGTAACATTGAATGAAGTATACAACCTCCCATGAGAAAGAAAAACATCCATATTAACCATTTGTTATCCCAAGATGTCTGGAGGAAAGTCTTCCCTCTTACTACTCCATATTGAACCAGATAATATTGCCCAAAAATCTTAATAAATGCGATTAGAGGGACTAAGAAAAGCCCTCTCATGCCAAAATAGGCACCTAATAACGGAACGGTAATTAATTCCCCGCCCCCAATCTGTGAAGCGGTAAATATAAAGGCAGGTCCTAAATAAGTAAAGAATTCCTTGAGTGTCCGAGGAGGCTCTGAGATTCGGGGTTCTGTGGGATTATATTTGTCGTTAGATGGATTTTTTGCGTTCATTTTTATTACACCTTTATAGCAAAAGTTCTCCTATAATATACTTCACCAGCTATTTAATAAGGAAGATTAAGGTAAAATAAAAACATTTTTGATTTTTTGAAAATAACAATGTTTCTGACAGACAGCATTTTTTCTTCTAATCTAACAAAAAGGCTCTATTAGGAAGTTCATGCCTTCACGAAAATAAAGGCAATATTCATGATTTTTTCTAAAGAATGATATTTAGCATCTACTTTCATCATTTTTGAAGTTATTTCAACAATAACATTCCAAAATTTACGAAAAATTACATTAGTCTCATAGCGAGTTCTTAATTTTGTTAAACCACGTTCAATTTTTTCAGGGTTTTTTGATTGAATTTCTGTAATTTTCATTAATTGACCATACACTCCAAATGTTTTTAGCCTTATTAAGTTGTTTTTATTAAACATTGGAACAAGATGATTGATTTCGTATCTTCTATAATGACCAATTAGTTTATCTTGTTTAGTATAATATTTCATTCCATGAGGAACTGTAATAATTGCGATACCGCTCTTTTTTAATATCCTACTAATTTCTGAAACTGCTAGCTCGTCGTTTTTCACGTGTTCCAAAACATCAAGCGCGCTTACTAAATCAAAGGAGCCATTTCTATACGGTAAGTGCGATAAATCTCCACATAAAGGATGCTGATGTATATCTAACTCATATTGTTTCAATGGACGAATTACTATGTCAAGAAAAGATTTATAATTGATGTTATTCAAAAAATATATAAAGGAATTTCCTGAACAACCCAGATCTATTCCATTTTTGAAGATTTTCTTAGAACCAATATGTTCTTTAAGAAGATCGAATTTACATTTAATACCTGGCGATAAATTGTATTCTGAAGCAGTTCTCTCTGAGAAATTTAATTGTTTTTCGTAAAAATCTTTCTTGTTCATTGATATAATTATTAATAATTAAATCTTCTTTAAGTAATAGCTAAAGATAGGGATGAATAAAAAATAATTATTTTGGTTAATATTAATTTTCATCTCATTAGGGTTATAATTTTCATTCTTTAAGATATTTGAAAAAAAAACCTGTTCTTTTAATAAACCTTCTTTATCAATATTTGAAATCCATGGAGTGCTCGTGAAAAACTTTTCTTCTACTGAGAATGTTTTTGTAAAAAAATTATTTAATTTTCTTCCAACTTCAGGATCAGCACCTTCTTTTTTTAAATTTAAACAAATTGCTTCCTTTAAATTCGTGTTAGGATGCTCAATTAACCCTCCATAATCTGGTTCGGAAAGAATTAAAAAAATGCCATCATTTTGTAGAATTCGATAAATTTCTTTAAAATATTTTTCTAAATCTTTCACCCATAAGAAGAAATAACTAGTAACAACGATGTCAAACTTTTTTTCAGGGAAATTGTTTTTTAAAAAATCCTTTTGGAATAAATGAACTTTGATGTGGTTATCTTTTAGATTTTTTTCTGCAATTTTTATTCGATGATTATCTTTATCAATACCGTATAACTCTAAATTATATTTAGACCCTATTTCTTTTAGTAAATCGCCCGTTCCACAGCCAATATCTAATAAATTCTTTTTTGAATTAACATCTATTTTAGTATATATATAACTTCTGAGTTCTTCAGTCCACTTTAATTGTTCACTAAATCTTTCTTGCCAATTCATCCTATTATAATAGATATGATAAAAAAAAAATTAAAAATCAATATCTTGCCCAATACCTTCTTTTAAAGCGCGATCGTAAACCAATTTTGCCACGGCCACATCTTGAGCGCTAATACCTACTGATTTAAAGACCGTAATTTCTTTATCAGAAGTCCTGCCAGCGTGTTTATTTGTAATAATATCGCCAATTGAAATTATATCGCCTTCATTAATTACGCCCTCGTTGATCGGGATTATATAATCGCCTGCTTCGGCTAAACACGCTTCTTTCAAACCTGCCGTTATTAAATCAGCTCGTTTTATAATCTCTGAATCGAGTTCTCGAACTGCGGGTGCGTGGGCCCCTATTGACGATATGTGCGTCCCTTCGAGCACATTTTTTCCGGGAAATAAAGGTTCTGGGCTTGTAGTGGCAGCAACTATGATGTCCACGTTTTTTATTAAATCTTCTCGTGCATCCACGATTTCAATTTCAATGTCTAATTCTTTATTTAACTCTTGTCTGAAAGATTTAGCAGCTTCTTTTTTAATGTCAAAAACCTTACATTTCTCTAGTTTTTGGTCAAGTGCCCAATAAACCGCAACCACTTGCTTTCTTGCTTGCACGCCTGCTCCAAAAATACCCATATTCTTGCTATCTTTTCTTGCCAAGTATTTAACCGATACTCCCGTAGCCGCACCCGTGCGCATTGCCGTGATCAATCCACCATCCATTATCCCTACAATATCGCCCGTATTTATGTCTTGTATCATGATTTTTCCTAAGACTGTAGGCATGTCATACTTTTCAGGGTTTTGTTTATAAACAGACACGATTTTAGTAGCAAGAGCGTCCATCCCTCCCCCAATTATTCCAGGCATTACAAGCGTTAAACCTGGAGCGGGATCCGTAATGGATATTCGCTGTGGCACGATTGCATTTCCTAAAGAAAGCTGTTTATAAGCTTCTTCGACATGTTTTATTGCGTCTGGCATTGTTAATAATTCCAGACAATTTGCTCTCGAGAGAATACGAACCATAACGAGATCTATTTGTTATAATATTTAAAACTATTCTTTAAAATAATAATAATAATAATGAGGTTAAAAAAAAAATAAAAAATTAGCAATGTTACATAGTAATTTTTTCTTTTCGATGTACAATGGACACCCTCCACCACATACCTGTAATAATTCGCATTTTTTACATTTTGGTTCAATGTACTCGCTTTTTCGGATTTTTTTAAACAATGTAGATTCCTATATGTCTTCCCAATCATCTTTTAGAATGTTTCCGACCGGCTCGTAATAGGATTGACAAGGAAGAACGTCTCCATTTGGCTCGATTGCAATGCTAATATTTTTCAATTCCAAATACATCTTTTAAAATTTCAATGCGCTCATCCCAATTTTTGGGTTTTTAATTTATTTAATTATATCTTTATTACTTTATTCATTTTACAAAATATTAAATATTAATATTAGATTGATTATTATGAGAATTTATCTTGATGTTTGTTGTTTAAATCGTCCATTTGATGATCAAACACAAGAAAAAATTCATCTTGAAACTGAGGCTGTATTAATAATTCTTTCCAATATTTCATCTCAGCGATGGGAATTAGTCGGAAGTGATGTAATCGATTTTGAAATATCAAAAATTCCTGATATCGAACGGAAAAAGAAAGTGGAATTGCTTACCCAAAAAATATTGAAAAAACAACAAATTACAAAACAATTGATTCAAAGAGCAAAAATGATTGAACAAAAAGGCATAAAAGCCTTAGATTCGCTTCATATTGCTTCAGCTGAGTTATTACAATCAGATTATATGATTACGACAGATAATGAGATTGTTAAGAAATATCAAAAACATACAGAATTTTTTAAAAAAATTAAAATAAGTAATCCAATATTATTTCTTACAGAGGTATTGTTATGGAAATGAATCTTGTTGAAATAAGAAAAAAAGGAATTGAAGCTTTAAATAATGCATTAGGTCCAGTGGGAATGGTTCGCTTTCTACATCAATTCGAATCGGGTACTGGTGATTATACTAAAGAGAGGAATCTTTGGTTGAAGGATTATAATATAGATTCAGTTATAGAAGAAATAAAAAAAAAAGAATAAATATTAATTCTTTCCCGTTCTTAATTATAAGGCTTATTAGACAATTTAGGCATAAAACCACTATAACACGAAGATATTATGGTTGAAATTGGGCGAGTGAAAGAAATAATTAGCTCTAAACAATAAGCGAGTGTCTTTTAATAATGATGATGAGGTTAAAAAATAAATTTAAAAATTAGCAATGTTACATAGTAATTTTTTCTTTTCGATGTACAATGGACACCCTCCACCGCATACCTGTAACAATTCGCATTTTTTACATTTTGGCTCAATGTACTCGTTTTTTCTAATTTTTTTAAACAATGTAGATTCCCATATGTCTTCCCAATCATCTTTTAGAATGTTTCCTACTGGCTCGTAATAGGATTGACAAGGAAGAA